>JANMGZ010000425.1:0-2196 GCA_031374905.1 Dolichospermum sp. OTE_70_metabat_362_sub | reverse complement strand
ACATAGATAGGATTCCTAACGGCATTCCCAACGGTGAAATTGACGCAATCAAATTTCACGTCATGGTGAAAAAAGCCAATGGTGCAAGTACGGAAGCTTTTCGGCGTTATCTCACCGAAACTTTTGCCCCCAAAGTTAGCAGTAGTGATTCCGTCCTCAAATTCCGATTGCATTTATTTGAAGAAGTAGATAATTCTCGTCCAGATGCAGCAGGAGTTGGTCATTATGAACCAGCCGAAAAGCAATATCATGCAGCTTATGAAATTGCCTTTGCTAATAATTTAGAAAGAGAAAAGTTTTTTGCATCTTCTGAATATTTAGCAGCCATAAAAGATGCAGCTAAATATATTAAACAAATCCAAGTATTTCCTGAAAGACAAGCTTATACCTTTGTTTACGATGATCAAATGACTCTTGCTGGTCAGCGGAGTGCCAAAGTAGCAGAATTAATCACTAAAATTGGGGCTGCTAATCAAATCAAAAATGATATTGTTACCTTAATGGTTGGTGGTCAAACTAACGGCAAAGGTTTAATCAACAATGGTCAAACTGATTTAAAGCATATCCCTTTGACTACTTCTGGTTTAGGTCATTTGTTGCAAGGCGTTCAACACGTCGGTGTCACAGTTAATGACATGAATCAATCCCTCGAATTTTACACAGAAGTATTAGGAGGGAAATTAGTTGTTGGTGAAAATGAGTTGGTTGGTGATGTCATTCAAAATACTCTTTTCCAACAAGAAGAACTGGATGCGATCGCTAAAGGTATTAATCCAGAAAACCTGAGTATTCCCAATCTCAGAAGCACCAAAGAAGACGCATTAGATGTCAAGTTTATTTCTTTTGGTAACACCGCTGTAGAGCTAATCTACTTCCGAGAAGCGGGTAAACCTCATGCTCCTCATGCTTCAGTTCCTAGCATTTCTTCTCACATTGGTAATGTCAATGCCATGCACATTTCTTTCAACGTCAAAGAAGGCGTTGATTTGAATGTTTTTGCCAATATGTTGGAAGCAGAATGTCATAAACGGGGAATGACAAACGTGGTTTGTAACCGAGTTGTTCACGTCAAATCTGAAGCCGAAAGAAGAGCAGTAGCTCAAAGATATAATTCCTTTAAATTTTGGAATGAACCAGAGTCTTTAGCCGCAGGAGAACCAGAAATAGATTGGAGTCATGACCCAATGGAAGGTTGGTCTTTGTTCTACTGCAAAGGACCAAATGGGGAACAATTGGAATTTAACCAAGTAACCCGTAAAGTTAAAACCAGCTTCCAAAAAGGAATGGCAGAATATAACCAAGCTAATGGAACTAACTTCACCTTTCCTGAAGCAATAGTTACCAACTCCAATCACACAGGAAACGGCAAACATCCTCAAATTGACCAGACGCAAAATCACAACTCTGGCAATTTAAAAGCAACCAATAATGGAACTATCTCCATGTCCAAACAATTTCCCGGAACGAATACAGATTTAGTCAAGCGATTATTCTCTAGAGGAGAAGCTTTTGATTCCGAAGGTTTCATTACTTTCTTTACCGACACACCAGTTTATCAATTTGGTAACTTTGATGTCTGTTTGAATAAAGAAGCCATCAAAAAATCAGCCGATGCCTTCTTCAGTCAAATTGATGCCGTCTACCACGAAATCAAAATGATTTGGGAAGTTGGTAACGTCGTCTTCGTAGAAATGGATGTTCTTTATTGGCGGAAAGATGGCTCAGTTATCTCACTTCCTTGTAGTGATATATTCCGAGTTGAAGGGGATAAATTCAGTGAACTGCGGATTTTTATGGATGTAAATCCTGTATTTAATCCCACAATTTTTGTACCTCAAGCTGCGTCTGTCTTGACAGTTAAAAAAGGACAGAAAATGCTTCCTCCTGACACAATGAGGAGACATTTTGCTGAACATCCAGAAGGTAAACAAAGAGTATCCCAAGGATTTATTCCTAAATGGTCAATTGCTGGACCAAAATGGCCTATTGGCGCTGAAAATACCGCTGCTTCCTCACCACAATTAACAGTAGTTGGTGAACTATCAGCAGCAATCATGGCTGAGGATTGGGAAAAGGTCAAAACTTACCTGACAGATGACCTATTTTATAAAGTTGGTTCAGGTGAGCCAATGTATGGACCAAATGCAGTTGTAGACTTCTTTAAACACACCTTTAAAACTACTGCTAAGTTTTATG
>JANMGZ010000127.1:0-29627 GCA_031374905.1 Dolichospermum sp. OTE_70_metabat_362_sub | reverse complement strand
CTACAAGTAGGTAGATGGGAGATCATCAAAATGTGTAACGAAACGTAAATATGCCTCTTGCCTTGTCACATTTTTAATTAATTGAAATACTATGTCTTTACTCAAAACTTCGCTTATTGGTTTAAAAGCCGACTCATTCCGTCACCCTCTCGACTTGGAAGCCACTAAAACTCTTAAGCAAATTCCTGGTTTAGATATGATGGTACGGAATTTACTAGGACCAATGGCCGAACAAGTTTTTTATGTAGAAAATATCGCTTCTAGTATTTTGGTAGGAGAAAAACAACTCCCTGATTTACATAAATTATTATTAGAAGCTTGTCAAATTCTGGATATTGATGCACCTCAGTTATATGTGCGTCAACATCCTGCTCCTAACGCTTATACCTTCGCTATGCGAGGTAAACAGCCTTTTGTTGTCATCCATACATCATTGATTGAGATCCTCACACCTGAAGAAATACAGGCTGTAATTGCCCATGAACTGGGTCATCTCAAATGTGATCATAGCGTGTATTTAACACCTGTGAATTTATTGATTTTAGCAGCGGGAATTGTGCCAAATGTGGGTGCTGTATTAGCTCAAGCTATTCAGTCACAATTATTAGAATGGGTGCGCTGTGCTGAGTTTACCTGCGATCGCGCCGCTTTGTTAGCTACCCAAAACCCCAAAGTTGTCATGTCAGTATTGATGAAGTTAGCCGGCGGTTCTCCCAGTTTAGCCCACCAACTCAATTTAGATGCCTTTGTTGACCAAGCACGTGCCTATGATGACATCAGCAAAACGGAATTGGGAGAAATGGTGAAATCCGCCCGCACAGCCCAATTAAGCCATCCTGTCCCCGTATTAAGAGCGCGGGAAATTGATCGTTGGGCAAGTAGTCAAGAGTACCAAAAATTGGTGCAAAATCACGGTATTAATCACAACGGTGAAACTGCATCTCAAGGCGGATGGCGGAATTGGTAGATTTTATGGGAGAAGTTGCTGTGGTTAGCCAAATCTCAAAAAATTTCTAAATTAAACCTAATTACCTATTGCCAAACTCAAAAAATAGGCTATAATAGGAAAGTTACACCCAAGGGCGGGTGGCGGAATTGGTAGACGCACCGCACTCAAAATGCGGCGGCCGTGAGGTCATAGGAGTTCGATTCTCCTCCTGCCCATATAAAAATAAGAACATAATTAGATCACATAGAATATATGTGAATTCTATCCCTTAAATTTTTAAATATCACTCCTTTCGAGAAAAGGGGGATTTTTACCCCCATAATTAGTTGGTTAGCCTAATTGTTGCTAACTTCTTTCTCGGCAGAATCTCGGTAGTATGAGTAATTGTATTTATGATGAGAAAATGGGGCTTTATCACCATTAACAACTACTCCTAATAAATTAATGGGGTACATTTTTAAGCCATCTTTAACTTGTGCTAGAACTGACTTATCTGTTTTATTCATTCTTAAAACCAGGATCATACCATCACTATTAGGTGCTATTAATCTAGCATCTACTAACCCTAACATGGGCGGACAATCATAAATTACTAAATCAAAACTTTGACGGAAATATTCCATTAACTGCTTCATTTTATCCGATGCCAACAACCTTGCGGGGTCAGGTGGTATGGGTCCAGAAGTAATCACAGACAAATTCTTAACGAAGGGAACTTCTCTAATCGCCTGCTCCACATCCTGATTTGAGGAAATTAAATTGCTTAATCCCCATAAGTTGTTTAATCCTACTAGTTTGTGAACAGAAGGGCGACGGAGATCAGCATCTACAAGTAATACTTTTTTTCCCATCGCCGTCGCTACTTTTGCTAAGTTAAATGATATTGTACTTTTACCATCTCCTGACATAGAAGAGGAAATAATTAAAGACTTAATAGGTTTGTCAGAATTGAGTAGCTGAATATTACTGTATAAAACTTGTACCGATTCCCAAAATTCTCCTTGATTATAATATCTAGCTTGGGAAGACTGACCAGAAACCTCAGATAATTGATCTGTGCGGGGGGAAATAGCAGTCGTGACTATTTCTTCATTACTCACTCTACTAATTGAATTTAAGGATGGATCAATTGAGAATTTATCAAAAGGAAGATTTCCTAAGATGGGCAGTTTTATCCTTTCCTGAATACTTTCAATAGTATGATATGTATCATCCATCTCTTCGATGATTTTGGCAACCCCAAGTCCTAACAAACAACTAGCCACCAAACCTATTAGTAAGCTATTAGAAACATTTGGCGAAATTGGATATTGTAGCTGAATAGGTGATTGGATTAATTCCCAAGGTAATTCTGTTTGAGCTACTTCTATTTGTAACTGTTCACGGCTCGCTAAAAACCTTGTTAAACTATCAGTGGCTAGTTGTAAATTTCGCTGAATATCAATGTACTGTCTAGATAAAACGGGTAGTTGTTCTAATTTTATTTGCAGTTGTTGCTCGGCTTGTGTGAGTTGTTGATTATCTACTTCTATTTTCCGAATAACAACAGCAGATTGTGCCATTCTGATATTCAAAATTCGTTTTTCTTCTGCATCAATAACAGGTAAAAGATTGTCTCTTTTGTCTTTTAAGGTGCGGATAGCTGGGTTGTCAGGTTGTAATTGAGCCAATGCTCCAGATATTTGGGTATCTAATTGACGCTGTTGGGAGATTAACTGTTGATAAAGAGGAGCTTCATTGAGAATTGCTAATTGTTCTTCTTTTGTCTGTAACCTTTGATGATTACTCCTAGCAGCAGCCAATTGTTGATTTACAGTTAGTCTTTGTTGCGTGAGAGATTGGATTTGTTGAGAAAGTGTTGTAGCTTGGTTTCCTGGATCAATAAAGTTGTATCTTTGGCGGAATATTTGTAATTCTTTTTGCAACTGTGTTACCCGATTTTGAATATCAGGTAGTTGTTTATTCACAAATTGAAGTCCTTGACGGAGCTTTGTTTGCCGCTTGTTTAAACTGTAGTTTAAATAGAATTGAGAAAATGCATCTAATACAGTTTTAATTTTTTGAGTATCGTTGCTGGCATAGCTAACTTCGATTACTTTTGTTAGGCCGAGACGACGAATAGTTAAACCTGCAAGAAGATAATCATAAGTAATTTCAGGATAGGATGCTTGCAACTTTTTAATAAGTGGTTTCAACAGTTCTGGACTTTTGAGAACTTGAATTTGACTTTCGTAATCTAGTCCATTTCCCGACAAGTTAGAGTCTCCTAGGTTTATTCTGCCGAGTTTATCATCATTATTAACAGCCTCAACTAATATTTGAAATTTGCCTTGATATACAGATTCTTGAGTCAGTGTTGAATAAGTAACACCACCCATACCAACAGATACAACTCCTATGATGATAATTGCTCGACGCTGTAAAAAATGAAAAAAGTTCCTGTAGCTACTATTATTAGAATCTTCTGTCAAATGTGAAAATGTAGAATCTGGAAATGAGCTAGAAACAGGAGTGATATTACCGTAAGGATTTGAGTGGTTCGTAATTTGCTTATCAAGCATTTATCTTTGTGGTGTAGGTAGTAATCAAAGGATATATAGATATTTATACTATTATGAGAGGAGGCTGTTTTTTAACTCAGCAATTCTATTTAGTATAAATTTGAAAAATTCAACATAGGAGGGAGAGGAGTAAATACTCAAATGAATTTCGTTACAAAGTGAAGATTTGGAAAATAAATCATACACAATGCTTGAAATATTTGATCAAGTTCATGTATGAACTTAAACATGATTATCTTATATTATTGCCTGGATTTTCTAGAATGCCAAAAACAATATACAAGTATATCATACTTTCACTTACCAATGATTTGTATATATGGCAAAACTAGGATCTTTTATTTTTTGGTATATCCTCCGATCAAAAAAATTAGATTTTATATGACGATACCTTCACCAAATTGAAAAAAGCCTTAATTCGTAGGTAGGGTTGAGTTCCGTATCCCTGACGAGAGGCGTTAGCTATAGATAACCCAACAAATGGCGAAGGTATTGATATTAGTAACTTTTTTGTTATCTCTACTTATGTAGTCCTGGCTGTGCCTTTCGAGTTATGATGAATTAAACAAGAATCGCTTATGACTTTATATCACTGCGCTCTATGTAATAAGAGCCTAAAACTAAACTATCCATGTTGGTTCTCAAAAAACACTGGATTGCTTCTTTAGGTGTCCTAACAATAGGCTCATTTTCGTTTAAGGATGTATTCAGGAGCAAAGGAATACCTGTGCGTTGGGCAAAAGTATTAATCAAGTCCCAATAAAGAGGGTTACTTTTGCGACTCACAGTTTGTAAGCGTCCAGTTCCATCTACGTGAGTTACAGCAGGAATTTGTCCCCTTTTTTCAGGACGAATTTTGAAGACTTTCTCCATGAAAGGGGCTGGTTCATCAATTTCAAAGTATTCACCGATAGATTCTTCCAGAATGCTGGGGGCAAAAGGACGAAATTTTTCGCGGAATTTAATTTTTAAGTTGATGATGTCTCGCATATCCAAGCGACGAGGATCTGCTACTAAGGAACGATTACCTAATGCTCTAGCACCAAATTCCATCCTTCCTTGAAACCAGCCAACTACTTTTCCATCACAAATAGCATCGACAACATGATTTAACATCACTGCTTGTTCTAGATGTTTGGGTTGTAAATCGTGAGCTTGTAATGCTAATAAGCATTCTTCATCAGAAAACTCAGAACCCCAATAAGCATGACTTAAAATAAACTGACGAGGTTGTTTGAGGATTTGATTCCAAACAAAGAAGGCTGCACCGATACAAGTACCATTATCAGCAGCCCCTAGAGGAATATAAACATTTTCAAAGGGGGTATTTTGAGTAATTTTACCATTGGCTACTGAATTCATGGCGACACCACCTGTCAAACAAAGATTTTCGCAAGGGTAACGCTGATGTAATTGATTAAGTAAATGAAAAATTATTTCTTCGGTTATGGCTTGTAGGGATGTGGCAATATTCTGATGTTTGGGTGTGAGTTCAGAATTTATTTGTCTTGCTGGCCCTAATAATTTTTCTAATTCTGAACTATGAAAAGGTGCAACTGTCGGTGCGCCATTATCCCATTTCATGTCAATACCTTGCTCATGGTGAGTAAAATAATCTAGATTTAGCTCAAAAGTATCTCCCTTAGGAAAGATGATTTTTCTGAATGCTTCTAGATATTCTGGTTCTCCATAAGGGGCTAATCCCATGACTTTGTATTCGTCACCATAGGCAGGAAAGCCTAAATACAGGGTAATGGCATTGTATAAATAACCGATGGAGTGAGGAAAGTGAGTCCGAGTGAAATATTCTAAATGATTACCTTCTCCGGCGGCGGAAAGAGTGCTAACAAAGTCTCCCATACCGTCAACTGATAGAATGGCGGCTTTTGCAAAGGGGGAAATAAAGAACCCGGTGGCTAGGTGTGTGGTGTGGTGTTCTAGGGTATGAATAGGTGCTGTAATTTCCTGGGGTTGACAATTACAAGCTGCGGCTAATTGTTCTTGAAGATTGGCTGATTTACTTTGTTTGTTAAATCTATCTAGGAGTGATGATAAAGATGGACGTTGTTTGAGGGTGAATAGGAGTTTGCGATTGAGATTAGCTTTGGGATTGAAGGATAAAGCCACATGATCTAAATCTGTGGCACTAATACCAGCAATTTTGAGACAATAACGAATAGATTCTGTGGGAAATCCTGCCCAATGTTTAACTCGATTAAAACGTTCTTCTTCAATGGCTGCTATTAATTGACCATTTTGGATTAAACAA
This sequence comes from Dolichospermum sp. OTE_70_metabat_362_sub, assembly GCA_031374905.1. Taxonomy (GTDB): domain Bacteria; phylum Cyanobacteriota; class Cyanobacteriia; order Cyanobacteriales; family Nostocaceae; genus Dolichospermum. The sequence continues at coordinate 23,848 of JANMGZ010000127.1, read as the reverse complement.
GCTGAAGCATCACCGTGATAGGCGTTAATTCCGAGAATATTCATTGATTTATTAATTTATGAGTTTGTGAGAAATTTATTCAGTCTGGTTATAACCTACTTTTTGAGAAAAATAGTTTAGTTAAAGACTTTCCTAGCAATAAAGAACAGGTTACTTGAGTCAATTAATTATCTATTTTTTCTGCTTCTATTATATGTATACTCAGTAAAATTTCTGCTAAAACTCTCTGAAATGTATAGTACCAACCGTGCCACCCATCAAGAATACCGCCTTTGAGAATTAGACAATAGACTAAAATTATTAAAGGTGCTAGGATTTTCTTTTTGCGGATGCGATCGCTTAAACTGAGTTCATTAACTGGTGTTTCTAGGAGCTTTTTGCTTTCAATTACCATATAACGATCTTGCGCCCAGAGCCAGCGACTCAAAGGTTTGCGATCATCGTGGTGAATGTATGCCGATAATTGATTAGATTTACCTTCTACGACTACTTTATGAGCGTGTCCATCATCTTGATAAATTGCTTTTTCTCTTTTGTAAAGTACCTTTCTAGGCGGGAGTAAAGTCCCACGTAAGGGTTTACCAAAGACGCAGTATTTGAATCTAATACTATAACTGTCTATATCCGAGTCTACTGATAGTGCTTTGATTTCATCAATTAACTCATCAGTTAATATATAATCTGCATCTATTGATAGTACCCATTCAGATGTGATTTTTGATAATCCATAGTTACATTGATTAGCAAAAGAATCAAATTTTCTTGGAAATACTTCTACTTGAGGATAGGAAGACAAGATTTCTAAAGTTTTATCGCTACTATAACTATCAATTACAACAATTTTATCAACCCATTTGAGTTTTTCTAGAGTCCGATGAATATTATTTTCTTCGTTATAGGTAAGGATGAGGGGGGTAATTTGTTTTGATATTGATAAAAAATGCAATGATCTATTAATCATATTAATATTTATCATTTAAATAATATTATTCTCAATTAGCAGTTTTTCAAAAGATTTAAATTGTTCTTTACTAATTTTTGTTTCTTGCATGGCTTGATTATTTTTTTCAATATGGTGAGGGCTAAACATACTCATGACAATTGCATAGGGTGAATAAATCGTTTGAAAATATGATAATATTATTTCATACGTATCTTTTTGTTGATCAAATTTTCTTCCTATTATAGATTCAACTTCAAATCCATAATTTTTAATTTTACCATCTTTTTTTTGTTCTTCTAAAAATGCAATCACTTCAAAGATGTCATCTGATTTACTTTCAAAGTTATAACCGTGGAATAAGTAGGTTGGCATTAAAAATTGTCGTTATGGCAAGTTACTAACATATTAAAAATACCTCAGTTGTAAAAATAATCGATCATGTTCAATAGGTGCTAAAGCTTTATGGTAACAAGAAGAATCCTCAAGAAAACATTTTCCTGCTTTACCTTGAATTGTAATAATATCTGTTGGAGAATAATTTTGATTAATTACTTCTTCAGGAAGACGCGCACTACGCAAAAGCATGGACATCTTTTTATTTACATGACTCCCTTTTACAAGAATATGTGCGCCACTTTTAACATCTACATAAGTTAGATAAAAAGAAACGTAGAAAAAATTGAATCCATGTATGTCATAATGGTAATCAATAGTTTGAAACTGGCTACGTCTTGCTTCTGGAGATAAAGTATCTGCAAAACTCCACCACAATTTTACATCACAGTTAGTGGGAAAGTAACCAAGGTATTGTGATGAAATATCTAACAATTGACTATCATATCTAAGTTTGTGTATTTCTGTTATTTCTAGAGGCCGCTCTACAAAAGCTATTGCAATTTTATGATCTCGTTTGATCTGATCCTGATATTCATCATAAGTAAAAGATAACCCACTTGCAGTCGCAATAAGATTTTTTGTTTTGGCGGCTGCTACTATAGATGCAACTGATTGTTGATTTAGCTCAAGTTGGTCATAATATGAGTTATTTTCAATGTAACTAGATATTCCTGGTATATCAAGATTAGAGTGATTGAGGATTTGGGTGTCAAACTTTAAACTATTCTCAATCTCCTTTTTTTGAAAAAGTTGCTTTATTCTTTTGTATTGAGAATAAGATTTTCTACATATATAAAATCTGCCGAAAATATAACCAAAATTACCGTTTAATATCTTTCTGATGATAACACGATAATCTAATTTAGGATTATCAGATGTGTATGCTAAGTTAGGCTGATTCATGATTTTAGCTAACTTTTTTTTGTTGCTCAATCATACCTTTATACAATGAAAGCATTTTTAATGCTACTCTATCCCATGTATAATTGTCTAGGATAAATTGACGAGCAATATCGCCCATATTTTTTGCGTCTTGAAGATTATCTAAGAAATGTTGAATAGTAGCAGAAATCGCATTTACATCAAGTTCTGTAACATAACCAATTTGCTTTTGAGCAACAATATCAGATAAAGCGACACCAGGTGTAATTATAACTGGAGTACCAGCAGCCAGAGATTCTAGAACTGATATACCAAAGTTTTCGGAATAGGAAGTTAATACAAATAAGTCTGCTCCTTGCATTAATAAATCCTTGATTTCTCCTTTAACAAATCCAGTAAAATGGGTACGGTTCTGAATTCCCTCAGCGACTAAAAGTGATTTAATTTCCTGTTCATAATCTGGTTCACCGCTACCTGCTAAAATAAATCTAAATCGGTGATGAGATATTTTTCCTAATGCGGGAATTAAGTAATCTAACCCTTTTTTGGGATGTAAGCGAGATAAAAATAAGATAATTGGTTCATCGACTGGTAAATTAAATTGTTCTCGCAGACGTTGATAAGCATCAGGAATTATAGTTGGAATGGAAAGTCCGTGAGGAAGAATAAAACTTGGAGCGGTTAAATTTAATAGTGAAGCTTCTTTTTGTTCTTGTTCAGAAGTAAAATGAATTGATTGACTATGATTAAGATTAGCTTTTTCGATAAGTTTAAGATATATTTGCTTTTTTCTAGCACTTTGCTCTAAAGACCATGTACACAGTTGTCCTAAAGGACGAACAGTGTAAGGAATTTTTTGTAAACGAGCGATCGCCATTGCTACAGTAGAACTATAAGAAAAAATAGCATGAATATGTAATAGGTCATAATTACGAATATTTTGCCATAACCATATTGTTAACTCTCTAGAAAAAGCAAACTCTCTCAACGAGTGGATAGGGGGAGAAAACCGAGGAAAGAACCAAACGGGAACTTCTTGATAATTTGTACATTTTCCTAGAGGTACATCTAGTAACTCTGTGCCATTATCATTAGTGGTTGCAATTTCTGCCTCAAGATTTAAATTATTTAAGGCTCTAACCATTTCTAAAATTGCCTGACTAGGACCACCGCGAACGGTTGCTACAGAGGGAATTATATGGAGAACTTTCATGATTTAATCTGCTCCCACCAATATTTCAATATTGCTAAACTCCACCGACGATACCAAGAATTAATGGGTATATTTGGGGGTGTATTTAGGTTTTGGAAATAATCACCAAATTCACTATCCATCCAACTTTCAAAGGGAAAAGAAAAGCCTTTTTTGGGTCTATTTATAACCCAATCGGGTACTTCCGTAATTGCTTGGGTTAAAAGTTTTTTCCCCTGCTCTAAACGAATATTACTAGGAATTGGTGCAACAGTTTCTAATAAAACTTTATCTACAAAAGGCACTCGCAATTCTAAACCCCAATTCATGCTCATAACATCACTATCTCGCAGTAATTGATTACGCATATAGCGGCTTAATTCTAAAAAGCTGACTTCATCTTCTGGAGTATTTTGATTACTATCTAATTGCTGTTGATAAATAAAAGTTTCTCCTAACAAATGTTGAACAATTGTACAAGCTTCTTGATGAGAAAAAATACCTCGAAAACTACAATAAGCAGCATTAAAACTCGGAGGCTGTTGTAAAAAATCACCCAATCTTTGCATTTTTGGTGAATTTCCCCAACGTTGTAAACCTTTACCTAACATGGTGCTAAATGAAGGTAATATCTGCAATTTTTTAGTCCATGCAACCATCTGAGGTACTTTTTGAAAAGACTGGTATCCACCAAAAATTTCATCTCCACCTAAACCAGATAATACTACTTTCATACCATTATCATGGGCAACTTTAGAAACACAAAATGTATTAAAGCCATCAATACTGGGTTGATCAATTGCTTTGAGAAAGTCTGGTAATATTCCCTTCGCAAAGGAGGATGTAACTTGATATTCTGTGTGTTTAGCTCCAAAGTGATTAGCGATTTTTGCAGCTAATTCTCCTTCATTATATTCTGATTCAGCAAAGGCTATGGAGTAGGTAGATAATTGTGATGTTTGGGTTTGGCTTGCTAAAGCAAGAATAGTTGTAGAGTCAATACCACCACTAAGAAAAATTCCCACGGGGACATCACTAATAAAATGATGTTTAATAGAATCTAATAAAGCTGTGCGGACTATTTCTTGTGCTTCTGGAGGGGAAATTTTTTCAGGAGTAAAATTTATTTGCCAATATTGTTTTTTCGTAGTATTTCCATTTTCCCAAAATAACCAATTCCCAGCAGATAAACTATGAATATCAGCAATTAAGGTGTATGGTTCGGGAACTGAACCCGTAGTTAGATAGCCATATAAACCTTCCACACTCATTTTAACCGCAGGTAAACCAGATGCTAAAACTGCTCTGAGTTCGGACGCAAATACTAAATTCGTACCTGATTGCCAGTAATAAAGTGGTTTAATTCCTAAAGAATCACGAGCTAAAAAACAAGTTTTTTCCCAATCATCCCAAATCGCAAAAGCAAACATTCCCCGTAAATGCTGAACACAATCAGAACCACTTTTTTGATAGAGTTTAAGAATTACTTCTGTATCTGTTTGGGAATAAAATTTTTCACCTTGAGAAATTAAATTTTCTCGTAGTTGTTGAAAGTTATATATTTCTCCGTTGAAGGTAATTGAATATCGTCCGTCACTACTAGACATGGGTTGATGTCCAGCGGGACTAAGATCAAGAATAGAAAGTCGAGTATGAGCTAAAGCTGTTTGTTTGTCAGTTGAAATATAAATACCTGCATCATCTGGTCCACGATGTTGCAATGCAGTTTGCATTTTTTTAATTTGTGTCTCTAACTGATCATCATGGTAATTAAATCTAAGAATTCCCGCAATACCACACATATAATTAATTAGTTTTGATTTAAATTAACAGGTACTTTAGACAGGAAATTTATGAATAAGATCCCTAAAATTAGTTGCTTTTAACCGACTTTATCTATTCGACAGGGAATTTATTCTCTGGATTCTGACTGGCTTGATAGTTTTGTAGGTGTCTAGCCAAAGTTTTCTGAAACTGCTCAAAACCAAAGGTGTCAATGACCGCTTGACGGAGATATTGAGGCTGATACATTAATGAATTAGGATATGTAGTTTGGAGAATCTGAGTAATAGTTTGAGCAATTTCATCCACATCATCAGGATTAACCAGTGCGCCCAGTTTACCATGACAAAGAGCATCAATTGCCGCATCTTGATTACTTCCTAAAACGGGTTTACCACAGGCTAATGCTTCTAAATAAACTATACCAAAACCTTCGCCTTTACTGGGCATGGCGAAAATATCACAAAGATTGTAGTAATCACAAAGTTCAGCGTCGGGAACAAAACCAGCTAAGGTGACGCAGTTTTCTAATTTCAATTCGGTAATTAATTGGTTAATTCTCGATTTATCATCTCCTTTACCCACAATAATGTAATGAACATCGGGAATCATGGAGCGAATTTTTGGGATTGCGCGAATGATTTGGTCATAACCTTTATACTGTTCTGATGCTGATAATCTAGCTACTGTTAAAATTATTGGTTGTTCTGGTTTGAGTTGATATCTTTCTAATAAATAGGTGGGCTTAGGTGCAGGTTTAAATTTAGAGCTATCAAATGTGTTATGGAGTATAAAGACTTTTTCCGGGTCAAGATTTTGTTCTTTGAGAAGGCGATCGCGGGTATAGCCACTAACTGCTAAAATCCTATCAGCATGATGTAATGCCTGTTGTAATTTAGGATTGTCAATATTCCAAGCATCTACACCATGAGCAATTGTCCAATAAGGAATGCCCCTAAGTCGCTGTAATTGGTCAGCAACTGGGGTAAAATTTAAGTGGGTGGAAATGATTAAATCAGGATTTTGTAAGATTCCCCTGGCGCAAATTTGAGCCGCAAAAGCAGGAGTTCTCAGTGATAATGGGACAGTTCCAGTACAGTGAAATTTAGTTCTGGCTATAGTGGTAAAATTTGCGGGAGGGTTCTTATCATGCTTAATAAATAGCTGATAGTCAGAACTAGAGTAGAGATTTTGGATTGCTTGGAGGAAAAAAGCAGAGTAGGTTTGGATTCCACCTGTGAATTCAAATAGGTCAGGAATCCATAGATGAAAACGATGTTTTTCGTTGAGGTAGCTTTTATTTTTCAATTTAAATGTTTTTCGGATTTTTCAGAATAAAATAATTATCTTCTAACTTAAGAATGCCTAGAGTTAATTCGAGGTTGTTTGAAACGTGGAGCTTTTCTTAAAGCAAATTGTCTAATTAAAATCATTAACACTACTGAAGCGGCAAAAGAAGCTGTAATTTCTGCTAATGCACCCCCAGGCTGGAGTATAGATAATCCTGGTAAAAACCAAGAAACAAATCCTAGCCAATTGCCAGACAATAATTTATAAGCTGCCGTAATATCAATAATTCTGATGATTGTCCCTATGACCATAAAGCCCAGAACAACACCTGTAGGGCCAAAATTAAAATAAAATTCTAAAACTTGCCCCACACCGACACTTGTCCCATCAGCAAATGTTTTCCCTGTATAATAAGCAACTATATCTCCGCTGCCAGCAAAGATAGGTTTATCACGCCACAGAACTCGGGGAATAACAGCGACCGCTGCTTGTGAGAATGTGTAACCTAAAGCATAAATTGACTGTCCACTATTGATGCGTTCAACAGCTTGGCCAACTAATCCATTTTGGTTTAGCCTTTGGTCAATAGCTTCTAAATGTGATTGCTTAGAAAAATCAATTATTTCAAAGTTGCTAAAGGTATTGACCATTCGTTCATATTTTGCCTCTATACCCTCCCTTCCCCATACTGAGGATCTAATTTCTCCTCTGTCTCTGAGGTAGGTGACAAACACAGATAGTCCTAAAGCAAATACTAAAAATCCGGTGATCAGAATATGCCAACGGGGACGGTAAAAACTAGATATAAAAATCAAAATAACTAAGGTTGCCGCAGCACCATAACCAATAAAACCAAGCAGATTGATGGTAATTATGGGTATAGTACAGGCGACACCAATCCAGAAGAAAAAAGCTTTTTTATTTTGCTGATGCCAAGCTTTCCAACAATATAGACATAGGGATACAACAAATAAATAGACTCCCGATGAACTAAAACCTTGAAAACCGGGGATGAGACCAATAGTCGGAGCAAAGAAAAAGAAGAAAAATAACCCAATTTGTAGCAACTGTTTGGGTAATTGTAAATCAGGGTTTTGGGGAATTTGTCTGAGCCAACTCGGTTTAAAGGTGCGTAGTATCCAGTCGGCTAAGATTGTACTACCTAAACCAAAGCCCATGACACCATATACACTTTGGAGGAAACCTGCGGAAACTTGAGAATAGGAAGACCCCGATTGCATCAGGTATGCACTTTTGGCATCATACCAAGGTAAAGCGTAGATAAGTCCCCCGAAAAAATGAATCATTGATAGGGACAATAAGTAGGCAAGGGGTAAACCAACACTAGGAATTTTACGACTCCACTGGTCGCGGATTACAGCCGCACATATTGCCACCCAAATTACCAGCCAGATAATTAACTCAGAGCGATTTTCCATGAATTTACTTTTGTTTTTGGTCTAAATAATCTCTCGCAATTATAGTAAAATCTCGAGCAACACTACTCCAATCTCTAGGTGCAAACTCTTTATATATTTTGTTGACCATTTCTGCTAGTTCTTGGCGGTGTTTGTGACACCATTTCAGCCTGTCTATAAAAGCGTCGGGGCTGCGAATTGGTAATATCCAGCCCGTTTCATTTTCTATGATGAAATCTGGTGCTGAACAATTGGTTGTAGCTAAAATCGGTAAACCAGCGGCTTGCGCTTGGGATAGCACTACAGCGTAACCATCCTCTATTGTGGTAAAGATAAATATGTCTGCTTCTGCATAAGCTTGAGGGAGTTCTGACTGAGGTTGTTTAGGAATAAAGTCAATATATTGATGATTGCTTTCATATAAAAATCGGGCATCATTTGCTATTGCACCAACAAATTTAAATTGGAAATCAGAACTAGCATTTTTAGCAATTTCGACAAGATCAATCGCACCTTTTCGTAAGGAAAAAGTACCAACTATTAACACATTTAACGGTTGTCCAGACAAAATTCTTTGACAGCGGGCTTGAATTATTTTTGGATCCGCACGAAATAAACTCAACTGAGTGCCAAGAGGAAGAAGTTTTATTTTTTTTGGTTCAATACCTTGCTGAATAAAAGATGTTTGAGCAAATGTGGAAAGCACAACTATTATATCTGCTAATTTATATTCTCTTTCTTCTCTGGCAATTATCCAATCACTGGGCTGATCTATCTTTAACTGTGAATTAATAAGTGAATTTACACGGGCTTCTTCTGCGGACAATAGTTGTTTTTGAACTACAATGTGAGCCGAGCCTCTCACTAAAATATGTATACTTTTATCGGTAGAGGGTGCAGATAACAATAGTTCTTCAGCAACGCCGCTAAAGCTATGAATAACATCATAATTTTCTTTAAATATACTGTTAGCAGCCCATTTCGAAAATAAAGATAACAATAAGGGTTCAAAACTAGGTATAGGTAATAACTGATTTAACTTTTGAAAGATGCGGCTACAAATACCATGCAATAAAAAGCTACGAACGTGAATTTGCGGAATACCAAATTTTTCGACAATATACTTAGGATAATTAGTGAATAAAGTTACTTCATTTCCTTGCTTAATTAGTTCTCGCACTAGATCAAAGGCATGAAAGCGACCGTGGACAACAACAGCAGTTTTTAATGGGGTCATAAAAAGAATAAGTATCTCTATATAAAATTATCTAATGTCCAGGGAATAAATTCCCTGTTTCATAGCTAAAGTCAGTTTTAACCGACTGATTTTGATAATAAATACTCCACTTAAATAGACAGGATGGTTTTTAGGCGATCGCTATAAGTATGATGTCCTTGAGTAATTAGTAAATGAGCATTTTCGGCTAAACGTTGGCGTTCTTGATCGTGATTCAACAGCCAATGGGTTTTTTCGAGCATTTCTGAGATGGTATTAAAGTAAACAACTGCTTCACCTTCTTGACCAAAAATTTCCCGATGTTCTTGAGTATCTTCAGTTAACATACATGAACCAATGGCCGGGACTTCAAAGGTTCTCATACAGTTACCATCACGATTTGCTCTTCTGACTAAACATAAGGAAATTTTAGCGCCACCAATGGCTGATCTCAGGGTAGGAACATCTGCTTGACCCTGAGTATGAGCCTTAGTTTCCGGGTATTTTTCCCAATAACTGCCATATAGGGCTAAATTGATGCCTGATTTTATTAAAGCACTCATATAGGGAAGGCGATCGCGGTCTGCTCCCCCGGCAAATATCATATCAGGAACGGTTGCATCTAGGTTGAGATTGGATAGGTCTTGGGGATAGAATAAGTCATCATCGTAACCGAATGGTAAATATTCTACTTGGGAACAACCTGCGTTCAGTAAGTCTTCTATATTTGCACGACGGGGAGAAAAAACAATGTCGTAATGGGGTAAAGCTTTGAAGAACCAGGGTGCATAGTGAGCAGGGTTAAAAGGATCATCGGTGAGGAAATTTAACCTTTGAATCCCCATTTCACCAATCTGTTGTAGTGCTAAATCGTTAATAGCAGCTATTCCTGTGGTTAATAGCCATTTAGGTTGAAGGGTGACACATTCTTTAACTACATCTTCGCTAAATGTATTCAGATTTGATGGATATCTACCTCGCAGATGCCAATTAATGGTTTTTAACCATTTGGGGGCTTGATAGGCCAGACGATTATGGTATAAAACAGGATCTAGATTTAATTTAACGGCTGCTTTTAGCAAAGCATCACCGATATTAGTTCCTCCAGAACCGCCAACTAAAATTAAGCCCATATTAGGAATAAACAAATAAGATTTAGTTAACTGGTTTTATCGCTTCAATATATTTTGTTTTTTTCTTTTAAGCACTAATCTATTTATTAGTTGCTTAATGGAGCAACTTGTTTGCTCGAAAACATAGATTTAGACAATGAAAATAATATTCCTCGTAATTGATCAAATAGTTTAATTGGGAGAATCAAGCCTATTGCACAAATAATCATGTATAAACAGTAAAGTCTAATTATTCTTAACCATCCTAATTTTATTTTAAGAAAAGTATTTTTAGGATGACAACCAAGACAGATACCAAAAGAATAGTTCCAAGACTGAACACGACGATATTCAATTATCCAAAAAGGGTAGGTAAATAGATATAATTGCATAAAAATAGATTCTATGATTCTATCGCGGTTAGATTTATCCAGATAGGGAGAAATTGCATCTGCTACCACTTGGCCAATTAACACCATTGGTAATTTTCTCTCGACAATTGGGCAAGGATTCAATACAGGTATTTTGGCATAACTATCAACGCTTTCGCCGGGGATGTAAATATCTTTTTTCACGGCTGACATCTTCAGTTCTAAGAGAGAAGAACCACTGGCTATAATTTTAGAAACTACATACATTTGGTACATTTCTGAACCATCCCACTTATCTGTATAACAGTCCTGTGCTTTGACTCTATCAATCATTACACCCGTAACAAAAGCAACATTTCTAAAGTGAGTAGCGGCAGTTTCTGCACCAGCATCAAATAATTGTGATTGACGAAGACGTTGATTCTTTTGTCCAGTTTTCCAGTCTTCATAGTTAGTAATAATGACTCCCAAGGAATCATACTTTTGCATTTCTTGATATATTTCTTGAAGAGTAGTAGATGAAGCTAGACAATCATCATTACCATGTAGAAAGCAATATGCACCTTGAGCTAAAGCAATACTTCCACGGATATTGCCATCATATCTTAGATTTTTTTCCTGTCTTTTGTAAACGAAAGATAAGCCTGAATTTTGTAAGTATGCAATTAATTCCTGCTCACGACCATCATTAGATTGGTCATCGGAAATACACACTTCAAAATTCTTGAATGTCTGCTGTGCTAGAACTTTACAGGCTTCAATCAAAAATGAAGTGCGATTATATTGAGGAATACAAATAGAAAAAAATGGATTTTCTCTATACTGATTTCTAATTTCCATGTTTAACTCCAACTAACATATCTGAACCGTCTTTTAAAATCGAATCCAATGGGTTACCACCTTTAATAAAATCACTTAATCTCCAAATTTTATATCCAAAGTTTATTAAGACTTTTTGAGAATCACCAACTTTACCTTCAGGTTTTCTAGCTTCTGCCCAATCACAAAACTCAAACAAGATAATAGGTGCATTCGGTGAAGTTAATAATTTTTCAGCACCTTGAAATACAGATGATTCATATCCTTCTACATCAACTTTTATGAAATCAACTTTATCTATTTGCTCATCTTTAAGGATACTATCTATAGTCTTAGTTTTTAGCTGAATAGGAGAACTATGAAATTGTGGAGCAAGAGAACCCATGCCAAACTTATCCAGAGGTGCTTCATAAAATGGGACTGTGGCATTATCCCCTTCAGTAGCAGCTAACTCTAAAGTTTTAACATTATTGAGTCCATTAGCTCCTATATTTTGTTGGAGATATGGAAAGATTTTAGGTGATGCTTCAACTGCAATTACTCGACCATTTTGTTTGAGAAATTTAGCAGCAGTAATCGTAAAAACACCTATATTAGCACCGATATCTAAAAAAACGGCATTCTTAGATAGTTTTTGTAACATGAATTGAATACAATCTGGTTCATAAATTCCATCTATTAATAAGGCAAAACCAACTGGCTCTTGTAAGCTAGGAACAATGTATTGACAACCATCATAAGTTGTTAAATTTATATTTTTTGTGTTTAATGACTTGCCTAAAATAAATCTAGCTAGTCTATACTTTCCCCGAAATTTAGGTAAAAAGCGAAATATAGGGGCAATAAAATCGATCTTAATCTTTGTTGTATAATTCATATATAATTAAAGTTGATTTTTAACTACTTCAAATTGAGTTTCATAGTTCCACTCATTTAAAATCTTTTGTCTACCCCGTTCCCCCATTGCTTTCATTTCTAAAGGATGCTCCAAATACCAGCGGATAACATCAGCAATGCTATTAGCATCTTCAGGATTACAGGCTAATCCATAACCGGGTTCAACATACATTTGTTTCCAGTCCGGCAAATCTGACACTACTAAAGGTAAACCACAAGCTAGATAATCAAATGGTTTATTGGAAGCACCTGTCATTGGTTCTCTGGTAGGTTTAATAAATAATGATAAGCCGATATCACACTTGCTACACCATTCAAGTAGTTCTGAGCGTTTAGATAATGTTCCTACATACTGAATGCGATCGCCTATACCTATTGTATTTGCTAATGTTTGTAATTCTTGCACATAACCCCGATGCCCGGTAGTTTCATATCCAGCTATCCTAAATTTAACATTTTCAGGTAAATTTGCTAAAGCTTTAATGATTGTAGAAGGGAGTTGAGTAGGAACTATTGAACCATGATACCAAAGCCATAATTCATCTTTGTCATTTAATATATTGGAATGAGGTACTTCTTGTTTGCTTGGACAATTCCAAATACAAAGAACTTGATAATCAATTCGTGTTTGTAGAACAAACAAATCTGCTCTTTGCTGATTAGGTAGAATACAGAATTTAGCTCGATGTGCTAATTTTTCTCTGGCTTGTAAACACCAACTGATAAAAGAACTGTCAGCCTTTGTGCTTGGTGAATCATGTTCGTGGTAAATAACTTTTACTTGGGGGAAAAAAGTCAATATTAAAGCAATCGGGCAAACTAAGAAATCTGAAGCATATACCCATTGAGGTTGCCAACGTAACACTGATATCAACACCCAAAGACTATATCGAATGTAATGTAACTTTTGCCGCCAGCCAGGCTGGCAAAAAGGTATTTTATAGACAGTAATATGAGGATGGGGTGGAAACTTTAAAGAGTCTGCTCCTGATGCCCCTGTCCCTAAAAACAACACTTGCCAATCGGCTTGAGCTAAAATCCGAGAACTATGTTCTAAAGGGGGATAACCTGCGGGATTAGTATATTGGATATATAAGAGGCGATTTTTTGATTTAATCATTACTATAGGAATAATATTTGATTTTTCGAGAGTTTCAGATCCCCGACGTCTGAGAGAAGTCGGGGATCTTATTCTTATTTTATGGCTAAAGAATTTTCCCAACGACCAATTTGAGATTTCATAATTAGCGATCGCTTTCAAGATAAACAAAATATATCTTAATTGTCGCCAGCCAAAAGGCTGTTTGATTTAATTATGAATATCCATAGTTTTCAACTATCCCAATCACACTTACCAATTTTATTGGTTTTTAATTAACATAACTATACAACCCTGCACTACTTGAGGGATTATGAGTTGGCTTTAGGGGATAGACTAAATACGAAAATTTACTGGTCTTCTAACCAGGTTTCTAACTCAGAAATATCCGTAAAATCAAGTAATTGATCAACCAACATTTCAATGAAACTTAGTTTCAAACCCCGAATTCGAGCTTCAATTGCAGAATCTAAAGAACCAAATCGCCGTCTCAGAAGACGCAGAACTATAATCACTCCTTCTTCTTGCTTTCCTTCTTGCTTTCCTTCTTGCTTTCCTTCTTGCTTTCCTTCCTGTTGTCCTTCAGCAAAGACATCTTGATAAAAACGGGTTTGTTTAAGGTCTATGTCTGTTATTCCTATCATCTGCTGTATTTCCTCTCTACTTAAAATAGGCAGTTTATAAACCATGATAGTCTCTAACAAATCAATTAGTTGTAATTGCAATTGTCTTTGAGTTATTTGTCCATAGGTTTCCTTGGCAATTTCTTGTGCTAAAACTGCACTTTTATCCGCAGGAGTGACAATCAGTTTCAGCAACCTCAGACTGATAGGGGCATTTGCTGGAAGTTCTAATTCATCCAAGTATATACGGTGGACTCTGGAACTTGCCAATAACAAGTCATAGTGGTAGGTTTTTCCTGTTTCTGTCTGACGATTCGGATAAATAACTACTCCTTGCCAGGGGTTGGGAGGGTCAAATTGACGCAGGTAAAGGAAAATTTCGCTAAAAAAGCGGTGATAAAATAGTTTATCTGTTTGAAATTGGACTTCTACAAAAAATAGAGGGGAATTGTTATCGTTTTCTGGTGGTGAAAATACTCCGTCTAGACGAAAGGCTGTTTGTTTAATTTCTACTGACTTGAATTTGTAATTACTGTTGTTAGGGGTAAATTTGAGCAGATCAAACAGTAGTGGCGGAAATGTTTGGAATAATCGGTAAAATAGGCTATCTGTTTTCAAGTTTTTAAACTTTGTTTAAATTTAGTTGTATGGGCAAGTAAAATTCTGATAAATTAAATTCATTTTCTCAGCTACTACTTTCATCATTTGCGGGGGACTAATTCCCCTTTTTAGTTGTTCTAAATTATCTCTATGCTCACAAAGCTGGTCTAATTCATTAGCCCAGGCGTTAATAGAATTAGCTTCGACAAGTATACCATTCACATGATGCTGCACTAATTCGGCAATTCCTCCTAAATTTGACCCCATAACAGGAATACCAGCCGCAAAAGCCTCTAAAACTACCATTGGTCCAGTTTCTAACCATTGAGAAGGAACAGCAAGCAGGTCATACTTCTTCATAGTTTGGACTACTTGTGCAGCGGATACGGGAGGTTTAAAATTAATTCTCTTATCACTTTGAACTAAATTTTGAATTTGCTTTTCATAAGAGTTAGTTGCAGTGGATTGAGAAATTCCGTAAATATCTAAAGTAGCATCAAGTTTGGGCTTAGAGAGGAAAGCTTGAATGAGAATATCAACTCCCTTAGTTGGGTCAAGACGACCGAAATATACTAAACCTAAAGATTGATTATTTGTATTATTAGAAGATTGAAGAAAATTTTGTGGAATCTCTTGACATAAGCCTTGACGAATGACTGTAATTTTTTCATCAGGGACTTGATTAATAATGAGAATATCTTTGACCCAATTACATACTGCTATGATATGGTCAACTTCTAGCATGAGAGATTGAAAAGCTTGAGAACGACAATTAACTAATTCCCGCATTTGTAATGCTGTCCAAATCCCACCGCTCAGATTAGCTTTAGATAGTGTTTCGCCAATTATAGAAGGTAAATGGGTCATAATTTGGGAAATATTTTGATTAATTCCCAATGCTTGTAGGGTGCAAGCTGTACATTTATTTAATTCTATTTCTCCATTACATACTTGATTTCCCCACTGTAATAATGTTCCTCGTTGACAGCTAACGGTAGGAGTGTGATAAGTAAAAATTACGGGAATCCCCCTTGATTTAGCCAGTCTAACTATGCGTAAGGAAACACCACGAGTGAAAGCATGGAGATGAATTAAATCGGGTTTTTCTTCGTCGAGAATTTTACTAAATTCAATAGCACCAACTTCATCTCCTTCTCCATATATTTCTTTTAAGTGTTTGACTTGTGAGGAGATAGCAAAGCGTCTGATTTGGATTTGGTTGTAGATGTAGGATTGGTTATTTGCGGCTGGGGCGGCTATGATATTAGTGATATTTTGTTTTGTTAGTTCTCTTGCTAATGCTTCTACATAGATTTCTGTTCCACCCATAGGATCTGGATCAAAGCAGAAGGGAAGGTGGATAATTTTCATATTATTAAATAAAAGATTTTTGATTTTTTTGGTAACTTGCGTAGGGCTTACTGAAAAACTTCCGAAAGCGAACCTAATATTCCACACAATGCGAAAAATAAGTAATGAGACAGCAAGGATTTTGAGCATCTAAATTCCATAACCTTGCACTTCTTCTAAAAATAAGCAAAACCCTTATTAAAAATAGGTTTTAGCTTTATTCAGCAATTGCTAATTAAACAATCCAATTAATGCTTTTTTTAATGCCCCTAAATAATATCTATATGTGATAATGGGTGGGTATTTATAGACTAACGATGCTAGTTTTAAGAATTTTAAATGGTTGTTATTATCGTATTGTTCTAAGATGCTATTAGTGATTCTATGAGATCTGTTTTTGTGATAAAATAAAAGCAAATACATTCTTTCCAATCTTGAAAATTCAGATTCAACCTCATGTAATATTTTTTCTTCTTCATCAATAAATACACTGAATGGCTGTTGAGTTTTAGCATTTGGATGGATAAAGATATTAGCGATTAATGATTTGGTTGTTAGGATTTCTAGGTTACGAAACTTTGTCAATGCTTTGACATAAAAGCACCAATCAAAAGCATTATGTAAATCTTCTCTTACACCATCTAAGTCTTTAATTAAAGATAATCTTAAAAAAGTTGCCGGTTGACTCATCTGAAGTTTCATCATCCCTTTAAGTAAGTCAAGTGGTCTATTAGGGGATTGTGGGCAATCGAAAACAACAGTTTCCCCACTGGTTAAATTATAAAGCTTTGAACCACCAATAATTACATCTGTGGTCGTCTTTTCTTGGTATTTAATTGCTATATTTAACAAAGCATTTGGTAAAAGTTGATCGTCAGAATTAATCCAGTTAAATAGTTCTCCGTTGCACCTGTATAATCCTTTATTAATCGCATTTGTTTGACCCTTATCTTTCTCGCTCACCCAATAAGTCAACCAAGGTTCGTACTTCTTAATAATCTCCACTGAATTATCTGTACTGTTACCATCAATGACAATATATTCTAAATTAGGATAACCTTGAAGCAAAACAGAACGGATAGTTTCTTCTATAAATTGCCCATAGTTGTAATTAGGGGTAACAATACTAATCTTTGGCCATTCTGAGCCATCAGGCATTTTATCAGGTAGTTGGGGACTCGATTCAGTCCAAGGCCAGCCTGTTTTGCCTTCAGGTGGTGGAGGTAGGTCTTTTAATCTCAAAGCAGTGTTAATTGTTTCCATGTTGTGCAAATGTTTTTCTTCATAAATTTCTAACAATTAATTGTGCGATGCCTACGGCGAGCGAAGCTATCGCCTGACTTTTTGGTATAGTTGTTAGACTTACAACTGTTCTGAAAGCCATGTATCTAAATCGGATTTCTCTGTAAAATCTAAGAACACTTCCCCTAAACTCCCCAATTGCTCTATCTCCAAACCTCTTATTTGCTCTTGTTGAGATGGAGACAACACACCATACCGTTTGTTCAAAATATGCAGCAATAGACTTGCTGCCCCTTCTTGTTGTCTTTCTTGTCGCCCCTTTTTCTGTCCTTCTTGAAACACTTCCTGATAAAACCGTGTTTGGGTTACATCTGCTGTTTTTAGGTTTAGCATTTGCAAAATCTCCTTTGTGTTGAATTGTGGGAATTTATTAACAAGTTATTAAACCTAAAACTGTCCTGAAAGCCATGTATCTAAATCGGATTTCCTTGTAAAATCTAACACCGCTTCCCCTAACCGCTCCAACTGCTCTATATCCAAACCTCTTATTTCCTCCTCTTGGGACGGAGACAAAACTCCGTACCGCTTAGTCAAAATACGTAGCACTAGATTTGCTTCCCCTTCTTGTCGTCCCTCTTGTCGTCCCTCTTGTCGTCCCTCTTGTCGTCCCTCTTGTCGTCCCTCTTGTCGTCCTTCTTGTCGTCCTTCTTCTCGTCCTTCTTGCTGTCCTTCTTGAAACACTTCCTGATAAAACCGTGTTTGGGTTACATCTGCTGTTTTCAGGTTTAGCATTTGCAAAATCTCCTTTGTGCTAAGTTGTGGGAATTTATTCACAAGTATAGCTTCTACTAAATCCAAGAGTCGCCTAAATTCTTCCTCTGTTTCCGCACTCTTAATAATTGCCTGTGCCAAGGTTGCTGTATCTTGTTCATCTACCACCAATAACTTGAGCAATGCCAGATTTGGACTCAAATCCGTTAGCGGTAACAAATCTTCTAGATAGAGTCGTTTGACTTGACTCTTTAACAAAGATTGGTAGGGAATATCTGAGCCTAAATCTTCATTTCGATTGGGTAAAATTAATAATCCATACCAAGGTTGCTTGACGTTGTACTGATATAAATACAGAAAAATCTCCGCCAAGTACCGCCCATAAAATCTTGGATCTCTCTGCATTTGTGCTTCTAGAAATACCAAAGGTAAATTTATATCCTTGGCAACAGGTGTTAATAGCCCATCTATTGCAAATCCTTTCTCTTTGACTCCAGGCGCACTATAGGTAAATTCGCAATCTTTGGGGATTTCTGGGATTAACTCGGCGATTAAACCTGGTTGAGATAAAAATAGTCGGTAAAAGAGTTTATCGGTTTTCATAATCACATTATATGTTCAGTAGCGATCGCTCTACATAACTTCATTTCTCACCACTGAGATTAATTAAACAGCAAGAAATTCAATTTTCTTAGCGAAGGTTTGCTGAACTATTGTCGCAATATCTGTTGGTATAGTTCTATATATCTTTTTGTTTGTATTTCTAAAGAATATTCTTCAAGAGCGATCGCTCGACAATTTTCACTCATTTTCTGCCGTAATTGTGCATCTTCCAATAACATTACAATCCCATTACAGAAATCTTCTGCATCTTCTGGTCGTGCTAAATAACCAGTGACATGATGACGCACTAGATCAGGCACACCACCAATCTTAAAAGATACCATTGGTGTTCCACAAGCCATACTTTCTTGTAATACCAAGGGTAAATTATCAGCACGGGTAGGGAAGATAAATAAATCAGCCGCAGAGTAAGCCACAGATTTTAAGCGATCGCCACTAATGTAGCCTAAGCTAAGAGTAGAGATTCCCAGTTTAGATGTAATTGCTTCACCTCCATTACCAAAAGTCAGGAGCATTACTTCCGATTTCAGAGATTGAGGTAATTGTTGCAGGGCTTTTAACAGTAAATCTCCCCCCTTGCGACTATCTTTTAAACTTTCTGCACCAAAAAGTAGAACTTTTTTATTTGTAGAAATACCTAATATAGCTTTACATAATAAGGGGTCTAAAGGTTGGTAGGCAGTTATATCAATTCCATAGGGAATGTAATGAATAGGAAAGCGACTGAGCATACTGGCTTTGGCTTGCTCTGTTAACCATTGGCTGGGAGCTACAATAGTCAAATTTGACTTATTGTAAACCCAATCCTTTAGTTTCCATTCCAGATGGGTATTATCTCGATTAATGGCTGGATAGGTATCGGGATAAGGACACTTACCACAACCAATTTTCCAGCGATCGCAATCATAGCTATAAGCACAATGTCCAGTAAAACTCCACATATCATGTAGAGTAAAAACAGCAGGTTTAGTTTCAGTTAATTTAGGAATAGCTAAGTAGTTGAAATAACCAGTATGAAGATTATGAAAGTTTAAAATATTTGCATCTTGATAGAATTTGTGATTAGGAATATCGAAACTACTAATTAAATTGATATAGTTTAATCCTAGCCGCGAGGTAAAACGAGAAAGTTGGTTTTCCATGCGGTATTTACGAATCACACCCGCGGCACGCTGATCATCAGTTTTAAGAATACCAACTAGTAATTTTGAATCAATTCCTTGATTTAATAATCCTTGATGAAGTCGGTATCCTGCTATACCTGCACCGCCAGAAATATCTGATTGATTAATATGTAAGACTTTCATAAAAGTGGTTTGACTGCTTCCATATACAAGGAATCGGGTTTATAGATACAACCATCAGGTTCAGTATCTAAATTAAAGCTATTCCAGTCATTAATATAGCTTTCATCAGCAGTTCTTTTTGTAATTTTTTCTAGGCCAGAATTTTTGAACAATACAGATAATGAGTAATGATCATACATCCATTGATGAATTTCACCACTTTGCCGGAATTGACCAATTTTTAAAAAGTCTAATTCTGTTGGGCTAAGAAGAATCTTAATAATTGCTTGATGGCGGTAATCAGAATATCGGAATAAACGATAAAGATGCTTTATCCATTTTTTTATAAAGTTTTCAGGTACAGGCTTTGAACTAAGAATTTGATTTTGTGCAGACAAAATAATATTTTTAATTTCAACTCCACAGCGTTTAACTACAAACTCCTGATTAGAAAGCTCTTTTCGAGAAAGAAAACTTTGCATTTCTCCCCCAGACTGATTTCTTACCGTTTGATCATACATTTCTAGAAGCATCCACTGGTAGTTTTGCTCCCATTCTTCAAAACCAGCACTAGCTTGGTCTAAACAGTGTAGATACATCTTAGCTATTTCTTCAAGGTCTGGAACTACTACTCTCAAAATTCCTTGCGGACGTAAAACCCGATAGCACTCTTGAATAAAAGGTTCTGCTTCTGTTTGGGAGAAATGTTCTAAAATGTGAGAATGATAGACTACATCAAATGATTTATCAGGAAAGGGGATACCATGTTTTAAATTATGGGCAATTACTCCTTCACCTGTAGATGTAAAGTTGATATTTGTCCAATCAGGGTGATAGCGATCGCCACAGCCAAGGTTAAGATATTTCATTTAATTTAAATAATTTTATTTTTTGTTAAATCATTCATAAAATTATATACCTGATATTTAAAATTTATCTAAACAATATTTTCTTTGCTTTACCAAACAAAGATTTTATCTTCCATAAAATTTTTACTATCTTAGTATGAATTATTAACCTTAGCAAAGGATGAGTCCTTTTTAGTGAAGCCGAAAACCATACATTATGATGTGGATGACGACCATAAATAATTAAATTAAAGGAATCCTTAAATTTATATTTTGGGGCTAAGTTATAGCTAATATTATCTGTTTGATCTTCTGCAAATATATAAGAACCAAATACTTCAGATTCATCAGTATTAGGAAATTGAACAAATTCTTTCAAGACTTCTTTCGATGCTCTGAGTAAATAATTTGAATCAACATTGATCGTTTTCACATAATTAGTCATAATTTGTGCATAAGTCACAATAGCAGAATGCTGAGTTTCCAATCCCCATTTCAAGGCTGTGCTGTTATCTTTAGTTCTAAGAATGGGAATAAATACTTCATTTTGATGCTCGAATCGGACTGTCCCACCATGATCAGCAGCAACAAACAATTCTAATAAAGCTTTATGACACAAGCTATCACTTTCTGAAGGTGAATCAACATCAGAGAAATAAGCAAATAAACCCTCTTTATCAAACTGTGTTACTCTTTTCGATAAACCGAAATAAAACCCAGAAATACCATTAGAAGGATAGATGCCAGCTAAATTCAACAATTTGCTAAGAGAGCGTTGTAATCTACCATGCCAACCAATATCTACAATCCCAAAAGGAATATCGTCTGCTAATCCTTCCTGTCGAAAATATCCAATTGCTTTTTCACGATATGTCTTAGCCATATCTATAATTACTTGGGTAACTTCCTGTTTTTGAAAAACATCTCTTAGCAATGAACGTCTCTGATCATCAAGATTTTTTGACCAAAATTCTTTAGAGAAACCATTTTGGGCTAAAGTCGTTGCGATTTGTTCTGGATTTAAGTTAACACGCTCACAAACAGAATTTACTGATAAGAATTGAGTCGGATCAAATATCCAATCAAGTTCAGTTTCACCAATTTCGGTAATTGCTGGAAAATGCCATGCTTGACGAGAACCATATAGGTATCGACAGTCAATTGTGTAATTGCATTTTTCACAGATAATTTTGGCTATCTTGAGTAAAATTTGTCCATCTCTTGCTATAAAATAAAGTTTCTTAATCCCTTTGGCTTGAGCTTCCGATAAGCACCAATAAACAAAGCCAAATAGCAAAGGAGCAGTGACATTGACTGAAGTATCCCAAATTACCCGATTATGAACATCGCTTTCTGGGTTTTGGAGACGACAAAGCCGACTTGTACCAGCCAAAAGAGAACGGAGTTGTAAAGGAATGTCTTCAGAGTTTACTAGAATTTCTTCATAGCGGTTAAACTGAGTTTCGTGAAAGTGTTGGGCTTTAATTCCCTGTTTCTGAGGCATTTTCACATCTGAATGGTAATTATCACCTAAATGAATTAGTTGAGATGGTTTGATTTCTTCTTTAGCTAAACAGATTTCAAATAGTTTTCCTGAAGATTTATTCGCATTAAATTCTGAGGAAACATATAGTATGTCTCCTTCTTGCCATATTTGATGATGTTTAAGAAAACGTTTAATCACATCCGAAGGCAGGTACATATCAGAAATAAAGATGATTCGCTGATCCTCTTGATGAAGATTTTGAATTTTTTGCTGAATTTCTCTAATTGGGTAAAGACTAGCAAATTCCAATTCAATCTCCTCATTCATTGAATATTCAGTTTCAGTAGAAGACCATGCAAGAGATTCAGCAAGCACTTCATAAATTTGTGATAAAGTTACCTCACCTGAACTAGTTTTGCTTCTTGCTTTTCTTTCCGATGATTCCCTCAATTTTTGCCACTCATCTGAAGATATATTTATCAACCCCGTTTTTAAAAGTATAGAACCTAGTTCTAAAAATAAATCAGTCGGTCTTGCCCACTTGCGAACCAAAACCGTATCAAATACATCAAAGGAGTAAATCACATTATTTTTCATCAATTCTTACTCCCTCTAGCCAATAAATTGAGAGAAAGTGGTACAATACTCCCCTGCTCCCACCCAATCTCACCAATCATTTCTAGCCTACGTAAACCTCGAACAAAGCTAAAAATCCACCAGTGTAATATTGTTTTCCAAAACCATTTTCTTAAAATCGAGCGGCTCAACCATCGGACGTTAGGGGGGTGAAAAAATTCCGTTGGAAAAACTTCGATAGTTTGAAAACCTGCATTATAGAGTAAAAAATCTAGACTATGTTCTGTGAAGCTAAGATGATGAGTCCAATCACCATAACGCCAACTACTAGCTAAACTTGAATTGGCATTAGGAACTGTACAAATAATCTGGCCATTTGGTTTTAGTGCTTGGCAAATTGCTCTGACAAACTCTAGCTGAATTGCGTGAGGAATATGTTCAATCACATCTAGCACAACAATTAAATCATATTCATTTATGTGACTATAAAGATAGCTTTTAGAGTCCTCTACGTGAATGACATTAAGCCCCTTTTGTACACAGGATTCAACCTGCCCATAATCAATATCTATTCCTTCAAGATGGGTATAACCTAAATCCTGAAGTGCTAACATCGCAAACCCCATTCCGCAGCCAACCTCAAGAATACGAATTTCCTTATTTTCAGGTAGAAAAGATGAGAGTAAACTTAGTGAATACTGCTTCATACTCTGAATATGTTCTGGGGTATCAGAGTGCCACTTTTTATAATACCGAGTGTAGTCTATTTTTCTATCTTCTGTTTGATTCATGGCTTAATAATAATTCCTTGACCTGTAGGTAAACTCAAAACAATTACATTATGTTGAGTTGCAAACATATCGTGAGCTTTCTTTTGTTCTATATGAGGCGCAAAACCATAATCATCTAAGACAATAATCGCTCCACTCACAAGTTTATCCCAAAAAAAGTTAAGAGCGGCAATTTCCGGCAGAGTACAATTCATATCAATTGATAAAAAAGAAACTTTATCTATACTAACTTTA
>JANMGZ010000404.1:0-1687 GCA_031374905.1 Dolichospermum sp. OTE_70_metabat_362_sub | reverse complement strand
TGCAAAGCGGCGATCGCTGCATCTTCAGTATAACCACTACCACCTTTAAGCCACTGCATAATTAATACACGGGTAGAACCAGGATGATTGATACCTCTGCCAATAGCTTGCAAAGCCTTACCTAAAGCACTAGTAGATTTACCCTTACCTGCACCCGTATAAATTTCAATCCCTTCAATAAAAAGTTCTGCGGCCATCGGGTGGTGGTGGGGTTTCATTTCCGAATGCAAATCCGCAATATCTAATAATTGTTGCGGTGCAGCGCGTCCAGTGGTGATGATTTCCAATTCTTGGGGCTTAGATTTTAAAGTGTTTACTACTTCGTCTACTGATAGCAAACCCAAATCCAAAACCGGGTTAATTTCATCTAGAACAACTACTGAATATAACCCTGATGCGATCGCACCTTTAGCTACATCCCAACCCCGTGTAGCTTCTGTTCTATCAAAAACTGTAATTTGATCATGTCCAAAAAATTCAGCTCTCCCTGTGCGAACCTGATCAATCAAATGGGGAAACCCGCGCTGTAAAGCCGTAATCGCTCCATCCTCATCATAATCCCGTTCTGGTCCCTTCAAAAACCGCAGCAATAAAACGCGGCTAGAATCAATGGGTGTATTGATTCCCAACCCAATTGAGCGTAAAACCACCCCTAGAGCCGCTTGGGACTTACCTTTCCCAATACCATCATAGACGTGAATTTGACCCGTAAGCCGCTCAGAACGCACTTGTGCTGTGCGAATACCGATACCGTTCCTTGTCATAATATTGAAAAGCTATAAAGTGGCAACTCCTTATCTTAACGAAACTAGAGTCTAGGGTGTGCGGTTTTATCTTTACGTATTAAACCTTGATAGATGTATTAATAAAATTAATCTCAATATCCTGGCACACACAGATTATAAATGCTAGAAGAATGAGATAATTACCGATTATCCGTATTTTTTCAGTTATACTCTGTACAACTAAGAGAACTCCAAAAAATAAATTATCCAATATTGTGGGATGGGCATCCGGTTCCCTCCTGATATTATTAGAGGACCAGATGCCTGCACCACAAGAAATTTTAGGATATTTTTTTGTTTAGAAGTCTCTAAGTCAAAAAACCTAATCCCCAGTATCCACTGAGTGGATTACCTGAACAGTGCCTCGCTATCAAAAGTCAGTAGTTGAAAATACACAACAAATTACGAATTACTAATTACCTTGTTGTAACCATTATGTCTGATGAATTATCACTACCTATAATTTTGCCCATTGGGGCGATATTTTTTGAAATATTATTCTTACTTACTGCTATTCCCGTAGAAGCTTATGTTCTCAATAAATGGCTGAAGTTTGATAAAAGAACCAGTATTTTTTATGCCATTGCTTTAAATGTTTTTTCTAGTGTAATTGGCTGGATTGTGTTTTTCGCAGCCGAACCTAAGTTACCTATTGCTCTCAAAGCAGAATTGATCAATTATGTATTTTCCAATAAACTGCAAGATCCTAGCATTGGCACAATGATAGTTTTATTATCATTTACTATTTTCCTAGCGACTTTTTTAGTCAAGTTTTTATTACTGAAGATTCTCATAATTTTTATGGATGAAGGAGGAAAAAAACCAGAAACAGAAATTGTTTCTCCACAACAAAGAACCAGTTATATGAATATGGCTAAGTTGCAAAATACTAATTTAATAAC
>JANMGZ010000126.1:0-8326 GCA_031374905.1 Dolichospermum sp. OTE_70_metabat_362_sub | reverse complement strand
AAAAGCTACTCCTCCTCAAAACCGTCGTCAAGAGTCTGCTACACCTGTTAAGAATGTCAATTTTCCGGTGTCAAAAACAGTAGAAGAAGAAAAAGTACGTTATTCTCCTCATCCTCGTTCTCAAACAAAAGTATTAGCCGGTTGGTGGTTAGTGATGACTATTATATTAATAATGGTGACTGGCTTTGCGGCTGGATATTTAATTGTTCGTCCTTTATTTCAAAATCAGAGTCAACCCATTCGGGAAATTAAGAACTAAAAACATAAGCAGTCCCAACTCTTACTCTCTGTATTTATTCGACAAGCTTTATTTATAATTTATCAACGATTCAACTAAATTAACTAATTTATCAAATTCAAATTGCTTCGTAAGTTTGGCTAAAGACTGAATTAAAAAACTTTTTGTGTAAGGGTTTAGCATTGCTAAACCCTTTAGAGAACTCCACAAAAAAAATGAACTGCTTGCAGCAGCGCTAGTTCCCTCCGGGACGCTCTCGCGAACGCTATCCCATAGTAAGCATGAAAATTTCCACAAACCATTTTCAATGTCATTCCCGCAAAAGCGGGAATCCAGATTGTCTTATGAAACATAAATAATTTCTGGATTCCCCTCTTCAGGGGAATGACATGAAAACAGGATCAATCATTCTATGGAGTTCTCTTACACCATTTGTAAAAGGAATCTGTGCCACCCAAAACTCACCTGCTTGGATAGTCATCATATAACCCCTCATCTTCTGGTGCATATCCTTTGAGAAAGGCGTCATGACTGCGATTAGATACTTCTTTTGCTTCTATTAAGGGTTCGATAGTAATTAACCAACGTCCCGCTCCAATGTTCTGAACTAAAGATTCAGGTAGTATCAATTTCTCACCAGTTTGGAGTTCAATTTCGTAGGTAAGATTCATTAATTTACTGTGCATAGCTTTAGAAGTAGGCATCTTACTTTTTTATATTAACTGCTTATGGCGATATCACTGTCATCGTTCCTCAAAACAATGCTCTTTGTCTGGCGAATTTCATCATTGCTGTCTGAACAGGTGGAAAAGCGATCGCATTTTTCGATAAAACGATGATTTTCAGATCCCCGACTTCTTAAAGAAGTCGGGGATATAGTTTCCTAATTTTTACAGCATGATGATCTTGTACCGTTGTCATAGATTATATTTAATACCATATAATTACTTATTGACATAATATGCTAGTTTTAGCATACTTAATATTAAATGAATGAAAAACAAGAAAAGCCTCTCAGATGGATTGCAAGCGCCCTTAATGATTTAAAGAAGTTTCCTGAAGATGTACAGGATGTCATGGGTTACGCTCTTGATTTGGTACAACATGGACAAAAACACCCTAATGCAAAACCTTTGCACGGGTTCTCTGGAGCAGGTGTTTTAGAAATTGTAGATGATTTTGATGGGGATACATATAGGGCAATTTATACTGTTAAATTCGAGGGTGTTATCTACTTACTACATTCATTTCAAAAGAAATCAAAACATGGTATTGCTACACTAAAACAAGATATAGAATTAGTAAAAAAAAGATTGAAAATTGCTCAAGAAAATTATTTACAACAAACTACTGAAAAAATGGAGTAAAAAAATGCCAGAAGAAAATCAAGTTGAAGTTAGTAGCGGAAATGTATTTGCTGACTTAGGTTTATCTAATCCTGAAGAAAGATTATTGAAAGCTGAGTTAGTTCGTAAAATCAGTGAAATAATTACTAATTTAAATTTAACACAAGTTCAAGCAGCCGAAATTCTAGGCATAGATCAACCAAAAGTTTCTCTACTAATTAGAGGTAGATTAAGTGGCTTCTCAACTGACAGGTTGATGGACTATCTAAACAAGTTAGGTAGTGATGTAGAGATTACAGTTAAACCTAAACCTGAAAATCGTAAGTTTGCTCAGATAATTGTAGTCTAATAATTATTTCCAAACTCAATATACTTCGGTTATAAAACAGAATTCAGGAGTCAAAAATCAAAATAAATTCTAATTAAAGATAGGCTATTACTAGGTGGTGCTAAGTGCAAGGCAATCCCGTCAGGGATACTCTATCGCACTTTCTATAAAAGGATGATTTTGAGCGATCCTAGTATTCAGATCCCCGACTTCTTTAAGAAGTTGGGGATCTAGTTTTTCTGGCTTCAAGCTGCCGTTGATACAATCTGAAATGGGATATTTTCTAGAACAATTTCTGGTAACTGACCTGATCCAAGCACCTCTTTTGCATCAAGAATTTCTACACCAACTAAAACTTCACCTGCACCAATGTTTAGTGCTATTTCATCGCTTAATCGCAAAGTACAACATTCATGATCTCCATCAACTAGACGAATATAAAGTGAGTCAGTTTCTTGATCATAACTAATTTTCATAGCATTACTTTCCTCAAAAATAAAATGTATATACAGTAATTACTACAATCTCCATCTCACTTTCGGCAATGATTTGGTGAAACTCGTTTAATAGAATAGGAGTATAATTAATCTTGCCAATGTTGTTTTGCTCTGGTAAAAATTTCATCTATAGTCTGATCTTGATATATTGTTCTAGAAATTTCTACATAATCAGTAGGGGTTTTGTGTAGCAACGTCAAGAACCGCATAGCTGCTGCTGAACCAAGAGATTTATATAGAGCATTGATGCCTTTTACTTTAATTTCTGTATCATCCATAATATTATTTAGTTCCATAGTTTTCATTATTCCTAATATAGTCAATTGGGTTCATTATTCTTATTTCTAACTCTAACTTCTGAGCTTGTTTTCTCAAACTGTCATCACAAGTTAGGAAAAAATCAGCTTGAATATAAACAGCACAAGCCAGGTGTAGAGCATCTTTACTTGATAGATTAGCCAACTGCACAAAATAAATGGGCTTGTTCTGCTATTTCAGTTTTTGGAGCTACCTTTATTTTACATAAACTCACCATACCCAAAACTGAATATTTACGATCAACAAAGGGGCATAATTCGGTTTCATCTTGGTGGATAAAAGACCACACCAGACTTACTTGTTCCGTTTGAGCCTGAGTAAATATCTCTTGGCAGGCTACAGCCTCCATTTGGATTCTAACTTGTCTTGGATCATCAAAGCCACGTTGAAAACAATTATAGTCTAAATAAATCAAAGTCATGTTTCATATTTAGCAACTGCACTACTGCTTTTTTATATTAACTGCTTATGGCGATATCACTGCCATCGTTCCTCAAAACAACGCTCTTTGTATAGGGAATTTCATAATTGCTGTCTGAACAGGTGGAAAAATGATGTTCTCACACTTATCAGATTTGGGTTTTTAGATAGGTTTGTAAGTTCGCAGATTTTTTTGCGGGAGTTCGCACATTTTTCTGCGGGGATACACATTGATTTTTTTGGTGGGTAAAAATACTATCGGTAGAAGGTTGATTTTAGAGAGCGATCGCATTTTTCGATAAAACGATGATTTTCAGATCCCCGATTTCTCAAAGAAGTCGGGGATCTAGCTTCCCTAAATGGCTAATAAGGAGTAGTTTGGTACTATTCCAATGGTAAAATTATGACAACTCGTGCAGGAAAGGAAGGAGCAAGTTGGTACTACTCTAATGGTAAAATTATGACAAATAATGTAGGAACGAAAGGAGCAACTTGGTATTACTCTAATGGTAACATTATGACAAAAAATGGTAACTTAATATCAGATGAAGAACTGCTTTACCCATGTGGCTACATCGAGTAGAAATAATCTTAAAATTAGTGGTGTTTCATAAAGTAAATAGGAATAATATTTAATTATGAATTTAATGAAAAAACTTTATTGGCGCAATTATATTATTGCAACTTTAACTACCGTAGTTATCAACCCAATATCTCATGCTGCTGCTAAAGAAATTCCCAAAGGACAATGTATTACTAATAGCTTTGGGCAACAACTATGTGGCTATAATTGTGTTCAAAATTCATTTGGACAAATGAAATGTGCAGATTGGCCAGGTGGTGTGTGTACCGTGAATAGTTTTGGTCAAATTACCTGTGGACCACCAGCACCACCCAATTGGAATTTACGTCATACATCCCCTTCAGAAACAGCAAATCCTCCTGATATAAAATGGAGAATTGTCAAGCATAATATGAGCATTAAAGAATGTCAGCAAAAAGCATATCAAGCTATGGAAACAGCAAATTTTATTGATTTAAAAACAGGAGGAAATTCTAATTCAGGTTACATTATCCAAGGCGATATTAACAATAATAGAGCAAAAATATCTTGTCAAAACGATACAGTCTTTATTGTAGTTGCTGGAAATAACCCAAAGACTGTTAATAGATTACGCGATTCTATATATCAAAATATGGGTTTTTCTCTAAATCCATAAAAATATTCAGATCCCCGACTTCTCTAAGAAGTCGGGGATCTAGGTCTTGATAAAATATACGTACTTAATGTAAGCTTTACGTATCTAATCATTATCCAAGATATGAATGTCAAGCCACTGCGGTTTCTCGTTGTAGAAGATCATCCAGAAGTAGCCCAAAACAATTGTGATTTTTTGAGAAAATTCGACTCTTCTGCTATTTGTGTCATCGCTTCTACTCCCCAACAAGCAATACAACATCTCAAAATAGAAACACCAGATTTAATGGTTCTTGATTTACAATTTGCTTTACCTTCTGGTTCTCAGTCAGCTAAATCTTCTTGAGAATTATTAGAGTTAATTATTGATACTTATACCTCTTTAAATATTCTTATCTATAGCAGTGAACCAGTTTGGATAATCAAAATTGTTAAATCTATTACTCATCACTGCGGTGGATTTGTGGTGATAAATAAAATGGAACGGCGCAAATATTTTTTAGCAGGAGTTGAAAGTGCGCTGAATGGAGAATTGAAACTGCCTAGAGAATTACGTCAAGAATTAAACTTGAATGAGAAAGAGTTAGAAGTTCTCAGGCTATTGTGTCATGAATCCTTGACAAATCAAGCAATAAGTGAACGTCTTCATGTATCACTGAGGGTTGTGCAGAATCATATTCAACACCTGAAAGTGAAATTGGGTGTTGATGAATTTGAGCAAAAAGACATTAATTCCCATGTTGCCCTATGTGTGATAGCACTTGGGCAGAAATTATTATAACGAAGCGGACTATTTTTGACTAGACGATGGAGAACTAGCTGTGTAATTGCAATATGTCACCCAATCTAAATCATCTGGGTTTGCACGCCAACAAGTTAGGTTAAGCTGATTTATAGCAGTCTTCCTCCATCATTCCAATTTCCAAACATTTTATTATCGGCGGTTTTAATCACAAAATTTTGAAGTCGCCGCTCAAATTCATCGGGATTTTTACGCATTTCTTCAATGTAGCCGATGCGTATCCGACGATACAGGTCAGGAAATGCCAGAAAATTAGACAAAGCAGCAGGTTTTGCCCTCAGTACATCAATAATATCTTCAGCAACAGAAAATTCTCCATTCAAATCGGGAAGTGTTGCTCTCCCTGCCTCAGTCATTAATTTCAGTTGGATCAGACGGCGAGCGCGTTCTTTATTGAGTTCTGTCCAATTGCTTCGCTTCTTGCGGGGTGTGAATCTTTGAGCAAGCTCATATGTTGATAATCGTTTTTGGATACCATCAATCCAACCAAAACAGATGGCTTCTTCCACTGCGTCAAGGTACTTTACTGTTGGCTCTTCAGAACGGTCATCAAATAACAACCAAATTTCCGTGAGTGTGCTGTGGTATTTACCCAACCATTCTCGCCATACAGTTCTATTTTTCGGCTTGATAGTGTTAGTGATTTCCATTAAACAATCTTGTAGAAGATATCAAAACTTACAAAAAAATGGCAAAGGCATTGATATAAAAAACATTTGTGCGAAGTTAGTCAAAAAGTGAGATACTGCAAAAAAATTATATATTCACTTCAGATAAAAACAAATGGAAAAAGTGCAACTGTTCGGTATGGATGCTGAAAAAGGACGATGGCTAATGATACCTCTAAGTATAACTATCCTGTTGTGCTTGGGTACAGTTTATTCTTGGAGTATTTTTAGAAAACCTTTGGAAAAACTTCTCAATGTGGGTGCAACTGATAGCCTGTTGCCATTTACAGTGCTATTGGTTGTATTCGCAATTTTAATGCCAATCACTGGTTTTTATATCAATCGTTTTGATACTCGTTTAATTACAGGTATTGGTGGGTTAATTACGGCAGTAGGTTATATTCTCTCTAGTTTAGGTGGCAATATTCCCACACTGACTATTACCTATGGTGTGATTGCTGGTATGGGTGTGGGTATCGCTTACGGTGTACCATTGGCTGTGGTAGCTAAGTGGTTTCCTGATAAAAAAGGTTTGGCTGTTGGCGCTACTGTGATTGGATTTGGTTTATCACCTTTAATTACTGCACCTTTGGCAAAGTTTCTGATAGATGCTTTTGGAGTTCAGCAAACTTTTGTAATTTTGGGTATTGCTTTTGCAACTATTATTACCGCTATTTCTACTGTTCTCACAACTCCCCCTCCAGGTTGGCAACCACAAGGATGGACTGCACCTGCATCAGTCCAAGCAAATGCTGATAGCACACATTCAGGATCAATTCTTCAAACTTTCAGTTTTTACGGCTTGTGGTTGTGCTATACCATTGGTTCTTTTGCGGGACTGGCAGCTATTGGTATTTCTAGTCCTCTAGCACAGGAAATTATTAAATTAGATGCAGCAACAGCCGCAAATACAGTTTCTTTGTTCGCTGTCTTTAATGGTGTGGGACGGTTGTTTTTTGGGTGGTTCACGGACAAATTTACACCCAAGTTGGGGGCAATTGTTTCGTTTGTTTTAATTTTGATTGGTTCGATTATGATGCTGAGTGCGGTCGAGGGCAGTGTAGTCACTTATATAGTTGCTTTTTCGCTGTTTTACTTGGCTTTGGGGGGTTGGTTAGCGATCGCTCCTACTTCGACTTTAATCATGTTTCAATCACAAGACTATGCCAAAAATTACGGTATTGTCTTCACAGCTTACGGTATGGGGGCTTTGGGTGGAACTTTATTAGCTGGCAAAATTAGAGACATTTTTGGCAGTTACACTAATTTCTTTTATCCAACTGCGGGATTAGCAATTGTCGGGATTATTTTAGCTGTATTCATGCTGAAACGTACTTCTACAAATGCTGATTTAGTCCAATAATTTGTTCGTTTTTGACATTCCCTCTTCGCTTGTGTTTCTCTCATTAGTTAGAGGGTTGTCGGATTATTATATACATTTTCTCATTATTTTTAATTTTAATTCTCTATATATAAGGATCGTGTCTTCGGTTACAGTTATTATTCCGTTAGTTAAGCAAGAATAGAAATTATTGAATTCCATTCAAACTCCTGAATTCTTTTTTGATAACTGATATGTAGTCATTTATATAAATTTTATGCTGCGGTTTTATGAAACCTCGAATTATTGTTTGTGGCTTAGGACGTACCGGATATAAAATCTTTCGTTTACTCAGACAACAGGGAGCTTTAGTAGTAGGTATTCATCGCAAACCTGTTTCTGGTGAAACTGCTACTAATGTAATTGTTGGTGAGTTACACGCAGCTTCTACTTTACAAGCAGCGGGAATTGCAGAAGCACATACGTTAGTAATTGCGACTTCTGATGATGCCCTAAATTTATCAATTATGATGCAAGCACGGGTACTTAATCCCCAAATTCGGATTATTAACCGTTTTTATAATACGAATTTAGGTGAACGTCTTGATCACACTTTGTCAAATCATTTAAGCATGAGTGTTGTAGGTTTAGCAGCGCCAGTATTTACTTTTGCTGCTTTAGGAAACAAAGCCATTGGCCAAATTAAATTACTTGAACAAATTTGGCCACTTCAGGAAGAATATATTCACGAAAATCATCCTTGGAAAGGTAGAAAAATTAGCGATTTGTGGGAAGATCCTACACGAATGCTGATTTATTATGTACCAATACAAGGGAAAATGAATGTAGTTTCAGCGGTGTTATCAGAACAACAATTAAGAGTAGGCGATCGCTTAATTATTGGTACTCAACCCCGCATTCGTCCACAACGTAAATCATTAGTCAGAAAACTCCTCAAAGTCTTTGCTAATATTCGGGAGTTTCAGAAACACGCCCAATCAGTTGTGGGGATGGCGATCGCTCTATTAGTTATTATTTTATTATCTACATTTACCTATGTTGCCAGTAAACATGGCATCTCTTTTATTGATGCTTTATATTTCGCTGTTGGGATGATTACTGGGGCTGGTGGTAATGATAAGGTTGTCGAAAATGCACCCGACAGTATTAAATTATTTACTGTTGTGATT
>JANMGZ010000283.1:0-3945 GCA_031374905.1 Dolichospermum sp. OTE_70_metabat_362_sub | reverse complement strand
AGGGTATTAATAGAATTTGCCGATACTGGTGAGAGGATGACAATAGACCAGACAAGGCTACAACATATCAGGAGTAACCACCACAATCTCATTGTTTGTAAAAAAATTCTTTTCATTAGTTACTGGACTTTGGACTAAAATGCTAGAGAAAAGCAGCCAGCAGTGGTACTGACTGCCGTAAAGTTAATGAACGTAATAAGTAAATCATTAAATAGATGATCCTGACACAACTAGAAAAATTCCGCCAAGCTATCGAGGATTGTTTGGGAAAGTCCAAAGATGCAATATTTGAATTGAGGGATGCAGTAGTGACAAGTCCAAGTATCCCATCATTTGTGAGCTTGTCGTAAAATCTAGTATTTAGGCAACAATGGTCGAGTATTTATAGTTAAAGTACGTTAGTGTAGATACCAGATGCAGATGCAAGTTGGGCATTTGTAAAAGTTAACTTTTTCAGGAGGATTATGAACAATCAACTCTATGAACAAGATTTTAATGTTTGGAGAGAAACTATCATTAAACAAATCAAACAACAAGATTTTAATGATATTGATTGGGAACATCTATTATTAGAATTAGAAGATATGGGGAAATCAGAAAAACGGTCATTTTTGAGTAATCTAACCATCTTAATTGCTCACTTACTCAAGTTAACTGTTCAAGCTGATGCTCCCGAAATGATGAAAGGAAGTTGGTACAGTTCTGTTACCGAACATCGGTTTCGAGTTAAAAAAGATTTAGAAGGAAATCCTTCTTTTAAAAATTATCTTAATGATGTAATTTCTCAAGCTTATGCTGATGCTAGAAAATTGGCAATTAAAGAAAGTAAAAATGCTAAATTGGGAGTGAGAAAACCAGATGAAACAGAATATGCTCTTAATTTTCCTTTTACCTTGGAACAGTTATTAGATGAAGACTTTTATGGAGATTTAGGAGAGTGAGGTCATATAGTGCGTCAATATTGGTGTGAAATTTAGCAAGTCGTGATTTTTCTGCAGGCCACAACTTCCGAAATGGTGTTTAATAGTCAATATGTAGACACCAAGACTATCCATAAATGTTCCCCCGCAGAGCCAGGGAATGCTATATTTATAAAAATAACCCAAATACCTACTTTATCCATATTATGAGGAATAAATAATTATGTCTCAACCAAATTTAATCAATAAACCTGAAGTTGCTAATACTACCAAAGAAAATTACCTGACAGAAATTTTACGCGAAATTCAAACTACACCTAAAGAATATTGGCCGAACTTACTACAAATCATGCGAGTATTTCGAGAAAGCGTGACTTTTAAAACCGAGTTATTAAGCAATAACCAACAAAAAATAGATGCACAACAGCAACAACTTTTAAATCAACAATATCAAGCACTCAAACAATTAACAAAAGAATGGATAGAAGAAGGAGAACTACAAGAGCAAACAGAAACTTGGGAATATTTGCGTCAAGAAATTGATGAAAATCCCTTTTAAACTTGCTCTTAATTTCTATGAATAAATTAATTTTACTCGATACCAATATTTTAGGAAGGGTAACAAATCCTAAAAACATTAATCCTATTTGTCAGCAGTGTAAAGAATGGTTGGATGAATTACCCTTAAAAGGCTATCAAGTAATTTTACCTGAAATTGCTGATTATGAAGTGAGACGAGAATTGATTAGAGCCGGAAAAACATCAGGAATTAAACGTTTAGATCAACTCAAACAAGCAATTACTTACTTGCCTATTACTACTGACACAATGCTTTTAGCAGCAAATTTGTGGGCAGAAGTGAGGAAAACAGGAAAACCAACGGCTGATCCTAAATCTCTGGATGGTGATGTTATTTTAGCAGCACAAGCAAAAAGAGAAGAATTAAATGGAAATCAAGTGATTGTTGCTACTACTAATGTTAAACATTTAGCCTTGTTTGTAGATGCTCGTGAATGGCAAATGATTAATTAATCATCAAGATGTTAAATAATTAGATAACAAAATCTTAACCAAGAATAACTATAAATGCTAATCTTTACAAACAAGATTTTTACTTATGAATAGAAATTAAAGCCCAACAATTAAAAACAGGTAAATTTGCAGAAATTGAGGAAATAATTCAATTATTCCTCTCCCAAGCAACAGCAATATTTCTTTACATCCATTACGGAGGATTGCTTGTAAACAGCTTATATTAAGCTAGATGCTGTTTTAGCGTAATTTAAGG
Organism: Dolichospermum sp. OTE_70_metabat_362_sub; assembly: GCA_031374905.1. GTDB lineage: Bacteria > Cyanobacteriota > Cyanobacteriia > Cyanobacteriales > Nostocaceae > Dolichospermum. The sequence goes on along the minus strand of JANMGZ010000283.1, from coordinate 1,737 downwards.
GTTTTATCCCTGACTCCTTAATTAATTTGTTTTCCGTAGAGTAGAAGATGCCATTTGAAGTTATCTATAAAATTATGTATGTCTAAACTAGATAGGAAATAGAAATTATGAAAATTAATTTACAACTGGCTTTAAATGATGCAGGTGTGGACGCAAATCAAAGTAGCACTCAACGTCAATTAGCAATATCCGTTTCTGCGGGTGGTGAAACAATAGATCGGAATGTGCCATTGAATTTATGCTTAATTCTTGATCATAGCGGTTCAATGATGGGGAAATCCCTGGAAACTGTCAAAAATGCGGCTAGTTTGTTAGTAGATCGTCTGACACCTGAAGATCGCCTCAGTGTAGTTGTTTTTGACCACCGGGCTAAGGTTTTAGTCCCCAATCAGTTAATTACAGATCGAGAACAGATTAAAAAGCAGATAATGCAACTCAAAGCCGATGGGGGAACTGCTATTGATGAGGGTTTACGCTTGGGAATTGAGGAATTAGCTAAAGGTAAACATGATACCGTTTCCCAAGCCTTTTTACTCACTGATGGTGAAAATGAACATGGTGATAATGATCGCTGTTTGAAATTTGCCCAGTTAGCTGCTGGCTATAACTTGACTCTGAATACATTGGGATTTGGTGACAATTGGAATGATAAAGTTTTAGAAAAAATCGCTGATGCTGGTATGGGGACATTGTCTTATATTCAACACCCAGATCAGGCTGTATCGGAATTTGGGCGGTTGTTTAGTCGAATGCAAACAGTGGGATTGACTAACGCTCAACTATTATTATCCTTAATGCCAAATGTCCGATTAGCAGAACTCAAACCCATTGCTCAAGTCTCCCCAGATACCATTGAGTTACCAGTACAAACCGAAAGCGATGGCCGATTTGGGGTGAGACTAGGCGATTTAATGAAAGACGGGGAACGGGTAGTTTTAGTTAATATTTATGTAGGACAGTTGCCAGAAGGTAAACAGGCGATCGCTAATCTGCAAGTCCGCTACGATGACCCCGCCCATAACCAAATCGGGCTATACTCCCCTCATCTACCAATTTACGTTCATGTCACCAGGGACTACCAACCAGCACCAAATCCCCAGGTACAACAGTCAGTTTTAGCTTTAGCCAAATATCGGCAAACCCAGTTAGCAGAAACAAGATTACAACAAGGTGATCGGGCTGGGGCGGCAACGATGTTACAAACTGCGGCAAAAACTGCTTTGCAAATGGGTGATACTAGTGCGGCAACAGTGTTACAAGTTTCTGCCACTCGCTTACAAGCCGGGGAAGAGTTATCTCAAAGCGATCGCAAGAAAACCAGAATTGTCTCAAAAACTGTGTTGCAAGATGCTTCTCCCCAATGAAAGTTCAACTAACATCGGCTCTAAATGATACCAACGTTGATGCTGCCCAACAAAGCAATCAACGTCAACTCTCACTTTCTATTTCCGCACTTCCGGCTGAGTTGGAACAAAGTTTGCCATTGAATCTCTGCTTGATTCTCGATCAAAGTGGTTCTATGTCCGGTGAACCCATGAATATCGTCATTCAAGCAGTCGAACAATTATTGGATCAATTAAAAGTCGGCGACAGGATTTCCATAATTGGTTTCGCTGGCACGTCTGGGGTCATTATCCCTAACCAAATTGTCCAAGATATCGAAAGCATCAAAACACAGCTAAGAGCCAAATTAAAGGCTGCTGGTGGGACTGTGATTGCCGAAGGTTTATCCTTGGG
>JANMGZ010000241.1:0-2057 GCA_031374905.1 Dolichospermum sp. OTE_70_metabat_362_sub | reverse complement strand
TCTAGCTCATGGTGCGAAGTTAATGGTAAAAAAACAGGTGATTGTCAAACGATTACCTGCGATAGAAAATTTCGGCAGTATGAATGTTTTATGTGCAGATAAAACTGGGACTTTAACTGATGGTGTAGTGCGAATTCGTTCAGCTTTGTCTGTAGATGGTCAAGAAAGTGATCGTGTTTTTCTTTATGCTTATTTAAATGCTATTTCCGAATCAGGTTATGTTAATCCTATTGATGAAGCAATTCGTAATCATAAATCCTTTGATATTTCTAAATATAAAAAGTTGGATGAAATTCCCTATGATTTTAACCGTAAACGCTTGAGTATTTTATTGAGTAAAGATAATGATTATTTAGTAATAACTAAAGGAGCAATTTCTAATATTCTTGATATTTGCACTACGGTAGAAATGGCAGAAGATAAAATAATTGATATCGAACCAATCCGGCAGCAAATCCAGCAGAAATCTGAAGATTTGGGTAGTCAAGGTTTTCGCACTTTGGGAGTTGCTTATCGTAGTTTAAATACTAATCATATCACCCTTAAAGATGAAATTAATCTTACATTTTTGGGCTATATCGCTTTATATGATCCACCAAAATCAGACATCAAAGCCACAATTACTGATTTAGCAACTTTGGGTGTGACATTAAAGATGATTACCGGTGATAGTCACGCCGTAGCTGCTAGTATTAGTCAACAGGTGGGATTATTGCAAACTAAGTTATTGACAGGATCTCAAATTCAAAAACTCAGTGATTCAGCTTTGGTTCATCAGGTAAATCAGGTAAACATCTTTGCAGAAATAGAACCAAATCAAAAAGAGCGAATTATTGTAGCATTGAAAAAAGCTGGTAATGTTGTCGGCTACATGGGGGATGGGATTAATGATGCTTCTGCACTTTACGCTGCGGATGTGGGTATTTCCGTTGATACGGCTGTAGATGTGGCTAAGGAAGCAGCAGATATTGTTTTGATGCAGAAGGATCTAGATGTGTTATTGGGGGGAATAAAAGCGGGAAGAACCACTTTTGCCAATACTCTAAAATATGTATTTATGGCTACTAGTGCCAATTTTGGGAATATGTTTAGCATGGCAGGTGTGTCTTTGATGTTGCCTTTTTTGCCTTTATTACCTAAGCAGATATTACTCACTAACCTGCTTACCGATTTTCCTGAAATGACCATTGCTGCTGACAGAGTAGACCAGGAATTAGTCAGCAAACCCCGGAGATGGGACATTCATTTTATCAGTAAGTTTATGTTGGTGTTTGGGTTATTAAGTTCTGTATTTGACTATCTGACTTTTGGGGCGTTGCTGTTTTTATTACACGCAGATACGGCGCAATTCAGGACGGGTTGGTTTATGGAATCGGTAATTTCTGCATCTATGATTGTTTTGGTAATTCGGACTCGTCAGTCTATTTTGCACAGTAAACCTAGTCCATATTTATTTAGTGCTACAATAGCGATCGCTATAATTACATTAATTATTCCCTATACTCCTTTAGCATCTATACTGGGATTTCAAGCTTTACCTATTAGTTTTGTACTGATTCTCATGGCCATAGTTGCACTTTATGTAACGGCTGCGGAAATTGTTAAGGGCATTTTTTACAGTCGGGTAAAATTTTGATTTCACTCAGTGATTATTAAAAATGCCTCTAGCTTCCGTTAGCCTTAACTTTGACAATGTGAACAAAAATGACTAGAACGCCCACCTAACTTAATCCGCTGGATGACATGACCACAAACCTTACAAGGTTCTCCTGTGCGGTTATAAACCCAAGCTTCACCGCCATAATTACCATTAACCCCCTTAACACTCAGAAAATTACTAAAAGTTGTCCCACCTACTGCAATACTCGCTGATAAAACTTGAATAATTGCAGTTCGCAAAAGTTCAATTTGGGGAATTTGTAAATCTGGACAAAGAGTTGTGGGCAAAATCCCACTTTTAAACAAAGCTTCATCTGCATAAATATTACCTAATCCTGCCACCATTGACTGATCTAATAATCCAGTTTTAATGGGACGACGGGATTTTTTTAATTTAT
>JANMGZ010000206.1:0-8450 GCA_031374905.1 Dolichospermum sp. OTE_70_metabat_362_sub | reverse complement strand
GAGTGAACAAGTTTTATCAAAAAAAATTCGAGTAAATAAATACATAATTTAGTGATTTTATGTAACCTCAACTACTTGTTTTCGGTATAAATCTTTTATTGACTTTTGACTCTACAATCATAAACAGTCTTATAAAAAGATTAGCTAACAGATTGTAACCAAGTTTGTAAATTGGTAATAGTTGGAATCTGAAGGAACCTTGGTGTTGTGTCGAAGGGTACGGGGGTTGCGGAGGTTACACTAAAATTGGTGATATTGTAATCAGGATTTGTCGAGTTGACACGATCCCTATAAGAACCAAATCTGGAGTACGATATAGAATAGTGGGTACTATCTACCTGATATCCTATTCCTCCATTTGTAACTAATGGGACTGTTGCATCTATAGTACCCAAGGGATTGAAAAGGTTGTCATTTCCCAGGAAAGTATTTATTGGCAATAGCGAAATAGTAGCATTTTGCCCTCTGAACTGTGTTCCACTGAGGGATGTAATTTGATAGTAACCATTTATGTCCGTTGCTGTATCCGTACTTGTTAGGATTAAAGTAGTTGTGTCATTATTATCATTGGTATAAGTAAAATTCCACGAAATAGCTTGGGCTGGAGACATACTTGCAACAACACCAGCAACAGCGCTACCAACAACTAATGGCAAAATCTGAGATAGTTTCATGAGGATAAATCCTTGTATCCGTGTTTTAATTTAAGCTATCCCTCAGTATAAATCCGATACAGTCTTTGTCTTTTTTTTACAAAGTTTAACGTAAATTAAACAAAAACTCCCATATTTCGTCTGTTTATATATGCCAAAAGATCATCCAAAAATAAAACCACCTACATCATCAGTAAGCGGTTTTCTACAGTTCAATAATATTTAGTTGCAAGATAGTTCTTCCTTATCAATTTTATGATAACAAATTTAAAATCAATTGTCAACCCCCCAGATACCCATTTTCGCCGGACAAAAATCAAAAAGTTTTCAATTCTTCATAAAGTCACCAAACCATCACAAATAGAAGATCAAGAGTTGGCAAGATTAGGTAAAAACAGTCAACAATAACTGTAGTTAGGGCAGTTACCGGGTAGCAGAATAATTTATTCTTTATTAAAATTCAATCTTCCTTTTCCCCGTTCCCTGCTATGACTAAACTTAAAGTTTTGGTAAATTATTTAGTATACTATGCAGCCAATTCGCACCTTTAACGTATCTCCTTCACTACCATCCAGACTAGAACCTTTACGGAAACTGGCGTATAATCTCCATTTTGATTGGAATGTGGAGAGTAAAGACTTATTTCGGCGCTTAGATCCGGATTTGTGGGAATCTAGCCACCATAACCCGGTATTAATGCTAGGAACTATTAGCCAAAGCCGACTTTTAGAAGTTGTGGAAGATGAAGGCTTTTTAGCACAAGTAGATCGAGCAGCACGGCAATTAGAAGATTATTTGCAAGAGCGCACTTGGTATAAGAAACAGAGAAATCAACAGCCAAAGGAATGTTACGCTTATTTTTCCGCTGAATTTGGGTTAGTAGATTGCTTACCTGTCTATTCAGGTGGATTAGGCGTATTAGCAGGTGATCATTTAAAATCTGCGAGTGATTTGGGTTTACCTTTAGTGGGTGTGGGTTTATTGTATCAACAGGGATATTTTGCCCAATATCTCAATGCTGATGGTTGGCAGCAGGAACGCTACCTCATCAATGACTTCTATAATATGCCCTTGCATTTGGAACGGAATCCCGATGGGACAGAACTACGGATTGCCGTAGATTATCCTGGACGCAAGGTATATGCAAGGGTATGGCGTGTTCAGGTGGGAACAGTACCCCTGTATATGCTCGATACTAACATCGAACCTAACAAGGCTTACGACCACGATATCACCGATCAATTGTATGGTGGTGATATAGATATGCGTATCCACCAAGAAATAATGCTGGGCATAGGTGGTGTGCAAATGCTGAAAGCCTTGGGTTATGAAGTCACTGCTTACCACATGAATGAAGGTCATGCGGCTTTCTCTGCTTTAGAACGTATCCGCATTCTTATTCAAGAACAAGGACTGAGTTACACACAAGCTAAACAAGTGGTGTCTTCTAGTAATATATTCACTACGCATACTCCAGTCCCGGCGGGTATTGACTTGTTTGCCCCTGACAAGATTTTGCATTATCTGGGTTACTATGCAGATATCTTTAGTTTACCGAAAGAGCAATTTTTAGGCTTGGGACGAGAAAACACTGGTGATTTGTCTGCACCTTTCAGTATGGCGGTATTAGCCCTGAAGATGGCAACATTCTCCAATGGTGTGGCACAGTTGCACGGTGTTGTCTCCCGGCAAATGTTCCAAGGTTTGTGGCAAAAAGTTCCTGTGGAAGAAGTGCCAATTGCGGCGATTACTAACGGTGTTCATGCGCGGAGTTGTGTCAGTAAATCCACGCAGGAATTATACGATCGCTATCTTGGGCCAAACTGGTCATCAGCGCCACCAGATAACCAGTTGTGGGAACGCATGGATGCAATTCCTGATGAAGAGTTATGGCGGAATCACGAGCGCTGTCGCTTGGATATGGTGTTGTATGTTCGAGAACATTTAGTCAAACATTTGCGCGATCGCGGTGCTTCAGCTTCCGAAATTGCCCAGGCCCAGGAAGTGCTTGATCCTAATGTTCTTACTATTGGTTTTGCCCGTCGTTTTGCTACTTACAAACGCGCTACTCTATGGATGCGTGATTTGGAAAGAATTAAAAAGATTTTACTCGCTAACAAACTCCGCAAAGTCCAGTTTGTGATTGCGGGGAAAGCCCACCCCAAAGATATCCCTGGTAAAGAATTAATTCGGGATATTAATCGCTTTATCCGCGAACAACACTTAGAAAAACAGGTGGTATTTGTGCCTAACTACGATATTCACATTGCCCGCTTAATGGTAGCAGGTTGTGATATTTGGTTAAATACTCCCCGTCGTCCTCGTGAAGCTTCGGGGACAAGTGGGATGAAAGCGGCTATGAATGGCTTACCAAATCTCAGCGTTCTTGATGGTTGGTGGGACGAGGCTGATTATGTCCGCACTGGTTGGGCTATCGGACATGGTGAAAACTATGATGATCCTAATTATCAAGATGAGATCGAAGCTAACGCCCTCTACGAGTTGCTAGAGAAAGAAGTTGTGCCTCTATTTTATGATCATCGTGATGGTGATGGCCTGCCTCGTCCTTGGGTAGCAAAAATGAAAGATGCGATTCGGTTGAATTGTCCTTTCTTTAATACAGCCCGGATGGTGCGAGAATATGCAGTGAGAGCTTATTTCCCTGCGAGCGATCGCTATCATACCCTCACAGTTGATAATTATGCCCCAGCTAAAGAATTAGCGGCTTGGAGAGGAAAATTAGGTGAACAATGGTTTAACATCAAAATCAAGGATATTGACGTATCCGCAGTCTCAGAAATTGAAGTTAATCAGACTGTAGCCGTCAAAGCTAAGGTTGATTTAGCAACTTTGAAAAATGATGATGTCCAGGTAGAACTATATCAAGGTTCTATTGATGCCAATGGGGATATTGTCAATGCTATACCTGTGGTAATGGATTATCAAGGACAAGACGCGGAAAATTCAAGTCTTTATACCGCAAATATCACCTACACCACTTCTGGTTTGCAAGGTTTATCTTTACGTATTCTACCTCGGAACAAATACCTTTCTAGTCCTTACGAACCCAGATTAATCGCTTGGGCTGAGTAACAATAAAAAATGTAGAGATGTTCCATAAAACGTCTCTACAAAAGTTGTTAAAGATATCGGTTTCATTCATTTAGGGTATAGCTTGGAGTAGACGATTTAAAATGATTTTACCTTTAGGATTAATTACCTGAACGCGAATATAATTAGGATCATTTGGTCGGTAAGTAACTTGATATTTTGTACCATTATTATTCCAAGTGTAAACTTGACGTTCATGAGTACCGGAAGCAACAGCACCAGATAAATTAATAGAAGAACCTTTAGGAATGTGTTTTCCATTGTAGTGATAGGAGTTATTGGTAAACTTTAAAATCACTGTCCACTCTTGATCACTAAATATATTGTTGGGATAATTAAACTTTTGCACAGCCAGAACTTGATTAGGAATAATTATGTCAATAATTGCAGGTGTAGAAATTCCTAAAATTGCCGATAAAATAATAGCTTTAGAGTTCATAATCCTCACCTTTAATTCGATAAATTTGCAACTTAATATTTCACAAAGAGTGCTAGAAATAGAAAAATGAACCTAAGCACCAAGAGTAAAATTAGGGAAAGAAATAGAGAGATAGTCCCGTTTCACTTATCTCTCTAACATAATTACTTCTTCGCAATTATCCACACTGCGTGAATAATACCCAGAATATAAAAACCAAAAATAGTCAAAAGTAGATTAATCCAAAAATCCTTACCCAAACCTACTTGCAAAAATACTCCTAAAGGTGGGAGAAAAATTGCTACTAAAATTCTGACTACATCCATATCTATGATCTTCTCCTGTTCATGTTCTATATTTCTAAAGTTAACATCACCTAATCTGGTGACGATTCCTGAAAAGATACGGTAAACCGCACTTTTTAACCACCGCTGATTTTGGCTTTGTAACCCAATTTTACCAAAATATCTAAAATCTTCTGTTTATGTTCTCCCTGAACTTCAATTTCATTATCTTTCAGAGTTCCACCTGTACCGCATTGGGCTTTTAACTGTTTTAATAAAGTAGCTAAAGTTTCGGGTTTAGTTTGAAAACCAGTAATAACTGTGACAGTTTTCCCTTTCCTTCCAGCGCGAGTGGCTTGGATTCTCACATTTTGCTGATTAGGGGGTAAATCTTGGATTCCCCGTTCTACAGCGCGTTCGAGTGCGGGTGAACTCCCGTTACCAAATTCTTGGTAGACAAAGCCTTTATCAGATTTGGGATTAGCCATAATATTTAATGCAGAAAAAATAGACTTTCATCGTCAACAATTTTAGCCTAAGAGGATGTTTGAAAAGTTTATGGCGACTAGAAGTCGCTACTACATAAGCAAAGTCCACCTCCGTGGACTAATCAAAAACTAAGGTTTTATCTGTGTAGCCACGTATCCCTAACGGCAGCCGGAGGTATCTTTCTAGTCGCTAGGTGGGTAATAAATTAGGCTATCTGAAAATCCTTAAATCCTGGATCTCTGTACAGGACAAAATAATCACATCGCCATTTTTTTATTGGGAGTCTCTTAACTGGAAGCACTGGTGTAAAACCTTAATGCAAATCGCCAAAACTGAGTAGAAACAAAAAATAAGACAATAGCTAAAACTACCGCACCTAATAACCAAGTAAATTGAATTTGTCTTAACATAGATTGGGCAGGAACTGTAGTTAAAAAAGCTACTGGAACTACAAAGGTAAAGAAAAAGCGATAAGCAGCAGGATAGGCTGTAATTGGATATCTTCCAGCATCTAAAAATCCTCTTAATACTTCTGTAACATTGTATATTTTAACAAACCAAATACTGGTTGCTCCTAGTGTAAACCACAAACTATAAAGAATAACTAAACCGCAACTCAAGGGCAAAATACTTAGTAAGTATTTGTTAAATCCTAAGTTAAGTTTTGTACCAGCATAGATAATGATTAGGAAACCGAAGATTAAATCTGGTATTCCCCAGGGGGAAAGGGTATGAATAGATAACCAAAACTGACTCCGAATAGGTTTTAATAATACAAAGTCTAAAGTGCCTTCCTGGACATGGCGAACAATCCGATTTAAATTAGGAGCTAGGAAGGTAGCGGAAAAGCCTTGTAAAAGAGTGAACATTCCTAAGACTACTAAGGCTTCATCCCATGACCAGCCTGTAAAAGTGTAGCCTGTGCGGTAAAATAGGAACAAACCAAAGATACTACCGACTAAATTACCTAAGCTACTGAAAGCAGAAATGATAAAATTAATACGATATTCCATTTCTGCCGCAATTGCCGCACTCCAAAATAATCTCAACACTTTTAAATATCTTTGCATTTTTCGCCTCCACCCCAATATCTATTCAATATCAAATAATTTTATCTAAACTTAATATTATGTGGTATTTTCATAAACATCCTCTACATCCTCAAATCCTGAGTATTATCTCGACTATGGCTACGCCACGCAGACTATCGCTCGATAACCACCTGATTCAGACAATTTTTAGCTACAATTAATTAATGAAATGGGGGATTTTAACTAAGACTCCATTTCTGCTAATTCTAGCCAGCGTTCTGTGGCTAAATCAATATTTTTCTTCAGAGTTTCTACCTCTTCATAAAGTTTCTGCACTTGACTATAATTTCCAGCCACAGTTGCTAATTTTTTTTCTACTGCTGTTTTATCTGCTTCTAACTTGGCAATCTTTCCTTCTAATTCCTCAAATTCCCGTCTTTCCCAATTGGATAACCTGCGGCGTTTTTTAGTTTCTGTGACTGGAGATACAACCTTTGCTTCTATAATCACAGTTTTTTGTGCTTCCTGTTTTTCTGCTTCCTCAGCTTTTTTATAATCTAAATAAATGGAATAATTACCCGGATATTGACGTAAACCCCCACCTTCTTCTAAGGCAAAAATTCTGTCTACTGTCCGATCTAAAAAGTAACGATCATGAGAAACTACAATAACGCAACCATTAAAATCTTCTAAATAGTCTTCTAATACTGCTAATGTTTGCACATCTAAATCATTAGTTGGTTCATCCAAAATCAACACATTTGGCGCACTAATGAGAATCCGCAATAAAAACAAACGGCGTTTTTCTCCTCCAGAAAGTTTATTAATAGGTGCATATTGTTGATTTCCCGGAAACAAAAATCTCTCTAACATTTGGGAAGCAGTAATTTTAGTTCCGTCGGAAATTTGGATAAATTCCCCTTCTTCCTTAATATAATCAATCACTCGCTGATCATCATCTACAGCCGTCAATAATTCTTCTGAATGTTGGTTAAAATAGCCAATATGAATTGTAGTTCCAATTTCTACACTACCAGAATCTGGTTTAATTTTGGCAGTCATGATATCCATTAAAGTAGATTTTCCTGCACCATTACCGCCAATAATACCAATTCGATCTTCTGGACTAAATTCATAAGTAAAATCTTTAATTAAAGTTCTACCATTGTAGCCTTTACTCACATTCTGAAGTTCAATAACCTTCTTCCCAATCCGCCTACCAACGGTAGAAATATCCACCTTACCATTAAGTTGTTTAAACTCAGTATCTCGCAAAGCATGAGCGCGTTCAATTCTGGCTTTTTGTTTCGTACTTCTAGCTTTTGGGCCTTTTTTTAACCATTCTAACTCCCGACGTAAAATACCTTGATGTTTACGTTGGGTACTAACAGCCGATTCTTCAGCTAAAGCTTTCTTTTCTAAATAATAGGAATAATTACCTGTATAATTGTAAATATCACCTCGATCAATTTCGATAATTCTATTAGTAACTTTATCTAAAAAATAACGATCATGAGTAATTAATAAAAGTGCGCCGCGATAGCGATTTAAATAACTTTGTAACCATTCTACAGAAAGAGCATCAAGATGGTTTGTCGGTTCATCCATTAATAACAAATCAGGTTCTGATATCAAAGCTGCTGCTAAAGCAATTCGCTTGCGATACCCCCCTGATAATGTGCCAATCTTCACATCAAAGTCAGCAATTCCTAATTTGGTTAAAATGATTTTGGCGTTGGTTTCTACTTCCCACGCTCCAGTCGCATCCATGCGCTGCATCACACTAGAAAGACGAGACATTAACTGACTATCATTGGGATAATGTGCCAATTTATCAGATAATTCTTCATACTCTCTAACGAGGTTCATTTGTTCGCCACTGTCAGCGAATACCTGTTCTAAAACTGTGTGATTTTCATCTAGATCAGGCTGTTGGGGTAAGTAAACAATTTTCGCCCCAGAATTAACTAAAACTTGTCCGCTATCAATTGATTCTAACCCAGCAATCATTTTTAATAAGGTTGATTTGCCAGAACCATTAGTGCCAATTAACCCAACTTTGTCATTAGTATCAAGACTAAAATTAGCATCTTTTAAAAGTTCTTTAATTCCAAAATCTTTTTTAACTGACTGTAATGTAACAATGCTCATATTATGCGGTAGTTAGTGATTAATAAATAGGTGGGCAATGCCCACCCTACAGATGATTGTAAATGAAATTCTAGACAAATAAATCGAGGGGTAAATGTCCATACATCTCGTTAACTCCTCCCTCTTGATAAGACTGGCAAGATACTAACACTCCCCGATGATGTCCAGCATAGGAATCAAGATAACACAAGCCATTTTTGCCATTTAATTTGATGTAAACTGGTCCGTCTGGGTGTGGTAAATCAGTTGGTGCTTGATAACCCAAAGCGCGGGAATAGGTTTTCATAGCTAAAATTCCTTCTTCCGCTGTATC
>JANMGZ010000201.1:0-2568 GCA_031374905.1 Dolichospermum sp. OTE_70_metabat_362_sub | reverse complement strand
TTTTGCAGCGTTTTCTTCGCTTTCGAGAATACCGAACTCAATCAACAATTCTTCTAACTCTTCCATTTCGATAGGTGTAGGAATGGTGAGGTTTTTGTTGTTGATGATCTTCTTAGCTAGTGCGCGGTATTCGTTAGCTTGTTTGCTATCAGGTGCATACTCGTTCACTGTCATCCGACGTAATTCAGCGTGTTGAACTATGTTGTCGCGGGGAACGTAGTGAATCATTTGAGTGTTCAAACGTGCAGCCAAGGTTTCGATTAATTCGATTTCTCGGTCTGTGTTACGGCTGTTACAGATCAAACCACCTAAACGAACTCCACCGGAGTGAGCATATTTAAGTACACCACGAGCGATGTTGTTTGCAGCGTACATCGCCATCATTTCACCTGATGTAACGATGTAGATTTCTTGTGCTTTACCTTCACGGATAGGCATAGCAAATCCACCGCATACAACGTCACCCAATACGTCGTAAGATACGAAATCTAAATCTGTGTAAGCACCGTTTTCTTCTAGGAAGTTAATAGCGGTGATAATACCACGACCGGCGCAACCTACACCGGGTTCTGGACCACCGGATTCCACGCATTTAACGTCGCGGAAACCTTTGAGCATTACTTCATGAAGTTCTAGATCTTCAACAGATCCTCTTTCAGCAGCCAAGTGAAGAACGGTTGTTTGAGCCTTGGAGTGAAGCATCAAACGGGTAGAGTTATATTAACAATATGGGCAATATGAGGAATGATGATGAAAGCAGGTTATGTGAGGGTTTCCACCCGTGAACAGGATGAAGGTAATGCTTTGGAACAACAAACAGCACGAGTAGAAAGGGCGGGTGCTATTGTCATCTTCTCAGATGTTGAGTCCGGGCGCAGCGAGAAGAGGAAAGAATTTAATAAAATGATTGCTCAGTGCAAACAAGGCAAAATCACCGAGGTCATCTGCACTAGAATTGACCGACTAGGACGCAGCGTGGTGGGGATTCACAAAGCGATCGCTATCTTTGAGGAGTACAAAGTCAAACTCACGGTTTTGGATGCCCCCGTTGACCCATCTTCCCCCTTTGGCTGGTTTTCTGTGAACCAGATGGCTGGATTGGCTGAATTTGAATCTAGGCTACTCGCTAATCGGATCAAAAATGGTATGAACTTTTTTAGAGAGCAGAAAAAGGCTTCTCCCCGTCCACCTTTTGGGTATTGTCGCGTGGATGAAAAGTATGCTCCTGATTTATCTGAGATGAATGGAATTAGTAAATGGGCGATCGCTCACAAGATGATTGAATATTTCCTCGGTGATGGGGCTACATTGAGGAGTACGGGTCAATATTTACTGCAAACTTATCATCTCAAGTGGACTGCTGCCGGACTGCGTTACTGGCTTTTAAACCCCGTACTCAGAGGGTGTACCGCCTATAATATCAAAGACAATTTAAATAAACCTGAGAACTGGGAGATTCATGAAGATACTCACCAACCTTTGATTACTGAGGATATATTCAAACGCATAGTTAGAAAACTTGACGAGAATAAATCTAAATACAGCTACGGTAGGGAAAAAAAGGAAACAGAGATTTTCCCACTAGCGGGGCAGATTATTTGCGCTGACTGTGGTTATAAATGCTTTTGCAAGAAACGAAATTCGACATATAGAGTCCGTTGCAAAAAACATGAAAACATGGGAAATGATTTTTGTAGCAACAAAATTAGTACCTATCTACCAGATATTATTTTGGCAGTAGATCAAACCTTAGTTGAACGGCACAGGGAAATTAAGGAATATGCAATTACAAATTCAAATGTGGAAACACAGGATAGCCCAGAATTGATTGCTAGACAAGAACAACTAAAATCACTGAGACTTTTACCTAAAAATCCAATCATTCAAGATGCTATTGACCAAACAATTTTAGAGATCAATAAAATCAAACAAAAAGAAACTGTAGTTAATAAAATCAACAGCGAACTATTTGATATTCTTGCGTTTTGTTGTAGCAATATTAATTTTTGGGATGAAACACCCTGGGCAGATAAATCTTTAATATATAAAGAATTAATTGATTACGTAAAAGTTGCCAATGGTGAAATCAAAGAAGTCAAGCTGCGGGTTTGAGCAGCCCTTGAAGTTCTACTTCAAATTCTTCTTCTGATAATAACATTAATCTCTTTCTGGTATAAGGATCTAAATACCGAATCCTATACCATTTTTTAGAGACACGAATCAATACTTGAGTCGCTGTTTCTTGCATATCATAATAGGTGAAGTCTTGTAACTAGTTTAGCTATTTTTTGATATTTTTGTCTGTTTATGATGAACAAATTTATTATTCAGACACAAAATCAAATATCAAATCAAGTTTTGTGTTTCTCAAGAATCAAGAATCTCATATTGTTTTGTATGAATTATTTATCAGTGTTCTCTGATTCCTAAACTATTCCTTAACCACCGTTGGTAATGTGTCTGCATCTTGCACAGTCAGGGGAAATTTTTTAACGTAGTTCCCATTACGGTAAGCTTTGTAATCAGCAATCATTTCTAAGGCTTTACTAGCGGACAAGAGTAATTTAA
>JANMGZ010000162.1:0-5567 GCA_031374905.1 Dolichospermum sp. OTE_70_metabat_362_sub | reverse complement strand
GCCACAGTGGATGTCTTCGTCCATCCTTTGTTCTAAAATCTTCCACCTGCTTCAATTGTTCAATTAGACCAGCACTCATGATTTTTCTCCTCATCCACCCTTGCAATTTTACCTGGTTTAGGGAATGAAACAGCCCTGGGGGGTTGGGGGTGAGGTTCTTGTACCTCATAACATCGGGAAGTGCTGTATTTAAACTTCTGGTTCTAAATCCACACTATAGAGTTTTTTACCTGCTAAATTATGCAAAGTAACTGTTAAAACTTTTGTTTTTCCATCAATTTTGATCATGCCAAAAAATTGTAAACCAGAACTTGGAGGTTGATTTAATTTTATCTCTGGGGATGCAGTTTGAAACCTTACTTCTGGTCCAAAGGTATTATCTAATTGATTTGGCCCAAAGTTTCCCGAATTAAGAGGCCCAGCCACAAATTCCCAAAAAGGTTTAAAATCAGTAAATTGGGCTTTACTAGGATGATAATAATGGGCAGCCGCATAATGCACATCAGCAGTCAACCAAACCACGTTGCGAATATTATTTTGTTTAATAAACCGCAATAAATCAGCTAATTCTAATTCCCTTCCTAATGGTTTACCATCACCATTAGCAAAGTTTTCAAAGTCGGTTTTACCATCTTTGATCATTAACCCAATCGGCATATCACTAGCAATAATTTTCCAAGTTGATTTTGAGTTCTTTAATTTATTCTTCAACCAACTTATCTGGAAATAACCTAAAAATGCAGTTTTATCACTAGCTACTGTTTGATTATTTGGAGAATTTTTTCCTCTGTAACTACGTTCATCTACCATAAAAATTTCTAGTAATTCTCCATGATTAAAATGACGATAAATTCGGTTTGAATTTTGAGAATTATCACCAATAGGTGTATATTCTAAAAATGCCTGTCTTGCCCGTGAAGCTAATAAAGAAATATCCTTAACTTGATAGCGGTTATCATCTAATATTTGTCCTGGATACCAGTTATTTCGGACTTCATGATCATCCCATTGCACCAATTGGGGAATTTGGGCATTAAATCGCTGAATATTTTCATCTAAAAGGTTATAAATATAATTGCCGCGAAATTCTTTCAGGGTTTCCGCTACTTTTGATTTTTCTTCTGTAGTGATGTTTTTCCAAATTTTCCCGTCCTCTAACTTGACTTCAGCTTGAATAGGATTATCAGCATAAATATAATCACCAGAATGAATAAAAAAGTCGGGATTGAGTTTACGAATAGAGTCATAAATTTTCATTCCTCCCCACTCAGAATTAATTCCCCAACCTTGTCCTGCGGTGTCTCCAGACCATGCAAATAATATATCCTTGCCCCTTCCTTGAGGTGCGGTTTTCAAATGACCAACCACAGGGGCGCTGTAAATGTTAGTATCAATTAAATCCTGAAAGGTGACACGGTAAAAAATATCTTGACCTGGTGGTAAATTATCTAAATACGTTCGGGCAGTAAAATCAGTGTATTCTGTAGCAACCTTGCCAATAATTTGTTTTACATTACGGAAACTTTCATCAGTAGCATATTCTACAATCATTCTGGCGGGTCTATTACTGCGACTCCAAATCACCGCGCTATTATTGTTAATATCGCCACTAGCCACACCATAGGGTATACCAGGGCGGTTTTTATCTAATGTAATCAATGCAGGTGTTTGGGCTACAGCTAATTTTGACCACAGATTTGTCGTGATAATACTCCCCGTAGTGATTGTCGCTTGTAGTACGAATTGACGGCGCTTTAATTTTTGAGAAATATTTAGTTTCATGAAGTTAATCTCTAGAGTTTTACATTACTATTATTGTATTTTTAACACACATCTAAATTATGGTTTTACCTAATAATGAACGTCAACGCATGAAATTACTTAATCAATATCAAATTTTAAACACACCACCAGAAACTGTATTTGATGAAATTGCTCAACTAGCCGCAGATATTTGTAATACACCAATTGCCATAATTAGTTTGGTTGATGAAGAAAGAGAATGGTTTAAATCAAAAATTGGGGTAAATATATTAGAAATTCCTCGTGATTTAAGTTTTGGTAATCATATTATTTTAGAAAGAGATATTCTTATTCTCTGTGATATTTTACAACATCAAAGATTTGCAAATAATCCTCTTGTTATCTCTAATCCATATTGCCGATTTTATGCAGGAGTTCCTCTGATTAATTCTCAGGGTTTTGCGCTGGGTTCTTTATGCGTAATGGATATTATGCCTCGCACTTTGAGTATCCCAGAGGCAAAAGGTTTAAAGGGTTTGGCTAAACAAGTAATCAGACTTTTAGATTTCCACCAACATAAATTTCTAGAAAATAGCCAATGGAATTCTCATCTTTTATTTACTCATCATCCTAGTCCTATGTGGATATATGATGCTAATACATTGCAATTTTTAGATGTAAATAAAGCTGCCACAGTTCACTACGGATATTCAAAATTAGAATTTTTACAAATGCGAGTTATTGACATTCATCCTCTGGAAGATATGCCGATGATATTGGCATATTTGGCTAGAAATAGTGATGGTTTATGTAATTCGGGAAAATGGCGACATACTTGTAAAGATGGTAAAATTATTTTTGTAGAAATTATTTTTAACACTATTAATTATGATCATAAAAATGCTGTATTAGTTTACATTCAGGATATAAGTAAGCATCAAAAAATAGAATTAAAATTTCAAGATAGTGAAGCTAGATTTCGAGCAATTTCTCAAGCAATTCCGATTCCTTTAGTTATTTCTCGATTATCCGATGGCGTAATTATATATGCTAATCCAGAATTTTTGCAAACATTTAAATTTTCTCCAGATGATTTGTTACAGAAGAAAAATTCAGATTTATATCAAAATAAATCTGATTGGGAAAATTTATTAACAACATTTAACCATAATGGATTTTTACATAATTATGAAATTCAATTACAAAAAGTAGATGGCACAAATTTTTGGGTAATTACATATTGGCGATATTTAAAATATAATAATGAACCAGCAGTATTACAATTATTCAATGATATTACTGACCGCAAAAATTCTGAAGTAAAACTTCAAGAACAAAATGAGTTTTTACAGGATATATTTCAGAATATCCCTTTGATGATTGCATTAATTGATGGGAATAATACTGTGAAATGGGTTAATGAACACTTGGAAAAAACTCTCAAATATTCTTTGCAAGATTTGCAAATTCGTAATATTTTTACAGAATTATATCCTCATCAAGAACATCGTCAAGAAGTGATTGATTTTATTCAATCCGCACAACCAGTATGGCATGATTTTAGAACTCATGCACAAGATGGTTCTATCATTGATACATCTTGGACTAATGTAAAACTAACCAATGGTGATATTATAAGCATTGGTAAAGATATTACAGAACGCAAGCACAACGAGAGGATATTAAAAGCTCAAGCTGAACGAGAGAAATTGATCAGAAAAGTTTCTGAGCGAATTCACCAATCCCTTGATCTCCAAGATATTCTCAATGTAACTGTTGAAGAAATACGAGATTTATTACAAGTTGAAAGAGTTGTAGTTTATCAATTTTATCCAGATATGAGTGGTAAGATTATGGCAGAGTCTGTATTATCAGGTTGGACAGTTTCTTTAGGTAAAGATATTCAAGATACTTGTTTTCAAATAGAGGTAATATCTAATTATCATCAAGGACGTAAACGGGCAATTTCTAATATTTATCAAGCTGATTTAAGTGATTGTCATATTCAACTTTTAGAACAATTTGAAGTTAAAGCCAATTTAGTCGTTCCCATTCTCCTAGAAGTAAATGAAGAAAATAGAGGTTCTTGCCTTTGGGGTTTACTCATTGCTCATCAATGTTCTAACTTTCGTGAATGGGAAGAAAATCAATTAGATTTACTTGACCAACTTACGGTACAAATTGCTATTGCTATTCAACAATCAAATATATTACAACAAGCTAAAAGTGAAATTGAACAACGAGAACAAGCCGAACTCAAACTGAGAAGTGCCTTGGCTGAAAAAGAAATTTTATTAAAAGAAGTTCATCATCGAGTTAAAAATAATTTGCAACTTGTCTCTGGTTTATTACACCTACAAGCACAAACAATTCAAGATCCACAAATCCTCAAAGCTATCAAAGAAAGTCAAAATCGCATTGAATCAATATCTCTAATTCACAAAAACTTATATACTAATCCTAATATTGGTAAAATAGATATTGCTGAATATATTAATCATCTGGTAACAGGAATACTAATTTCCTATCAGATAACACCCGGTCAAATCACTTTACAAACTGATATTGATTCAGTTATTCTAAATGTTGATCAAGCTATTCCCTGTGGATTAATTATCAATGAATTAATATCAAATGCTTTGAAGCACGCTTTCCCTAATAATAAATCTGGTGAAATTAGTATTAGTTTACATAAAGATAATCATCGTGATATTCAGATGATGATCCGAGACAATGGTATTGGTTTAGCTGATAATATAGATTGGATAAATACTTCTTCTTTAGGTCTATCCCTCGTTTATGATCTAGTTACGGAACAACTAGAAGGTTCTATTAACATAGAACGTTGTCAGGGGACTATATTTAATATTCAATTTTCACAATATCACTTGGGATGAATACATAGGAAATGGGCCCAGCTAAAATTTTAGTAGTTGAAGATGAAATAATTGTGGCTAGAACTATTGCTAGTCAACTTAATCAATTAGGATATGTAGTTATCGGTAAGGCATCGTCTGGACAAGCTGCTATTAAGCAAGCTTTAGAAACTCAACCAGATTTAATTTTAATGGATATTATTATCAAAGGTGATATTGATGGTATTACTACTGCTAGTTATATTCGTGAACAATTAGATATACCGATAATTTTCTTAACAGCTTATGGTGATGAACAGACTTTAGAAAGAGCAAAAGTTACTCAACCTTTTGGTTATATTGTTAAACCATTTACCATTAAAGATTTACGTATAGCTATAGAAATTGCTTTGTTAAAACACAATCTAGAATCTGAATTGCGAGAAAGTAGAGATCAATTAGCAACTCTATTAAATTCGATGAATGATGCTGTAATTGCTACTAACGAACATGGTATAATCACATTTATTAATCCGGCTGCTGAACAAATTACTGGTTGGCAAAAAACAGAAGCTCTTGGTATTAGTGTATCAGAAATTATCAAAATTATGGATGAAGTGACAGGTGAAATCATAGAAAATCCTGTGACAAAGTTGCTGCAACACCAACAGGTTTTACCTGCAAGAGAATTTGCTGCTTTAATTACTAAAAATGGCACAAAATTACCCATTGGTAATAGTGCTTCTTTATTAATGCGACGATTTCAGGAAATTAGTGGTGTTGTCCTCGTATTATGGGATTTAAGCGAACGTCGTCAAAGAGAGTATTTAGAGCAAGCTTTAAAGAAAGAACAGGAACTAAATCATCTTAAATCCTTATTTATTTCTACTGTTTCTCATGAATTTCGCAATCCTTTAAGTGTGATTCAAACCGCAGTAGAATTGATAGAAATTCAAGGTGATAATTTAA
>JANMGZ010000745.1:0-8534 GCA_031374905.1 Dolichospermum sp. OTE_70_metabat_362_sub | reverse complement strand
CGGCAAATCTTTCTCTCATCAGATCTATTGCACTCAACATCCTTCGTCGAAATGGTTATACTTCCATGACAATTGCCCAAAGATTTATCTCTCACGATATTGACAAAATCTCTACCTTATCGAATGAAACAGCCCTGGGGTTAGGGGGGATCTGTAAGTGCCTAAAATCACAACCTAAAACTTTTCAAACAACCTCTAAGTGATGTCAGAAGTCGGGGATCTGAAACTTTACATTTTCTTAAATCTACTTTTTTAAATTATGCCTACTCTATTGCAAACACTACTGATTGAAACATTATCAGAAGATACAGACCCAATTTTACGCTTATTTATTGATACAATATTACCATCAATGGAAAGGGAATTTGGACTCATTCCGGCTATGGGTGGTTCAGAAATAGTACATTATCAAAATTTAGTTAAACAGGGGGATAAATACGCCCAAGAAAATGCTAAACGCTGGGCAAATAAACCTGACCAAAGTTTATTAGTTCATGTTCTCAATGGACTATTAACAGCTTGGAATTTAAGTGTTTATTTACCTCAAAATTTACAATTACAACCTGTTGAAAAAAAGTTATTGTGTTTGGGGTTGACCTTGCATGATTATAATAAATATGTGCGAGGTCAAGGAGAGGAACAACCACCACCAAAAGCCCATCAAATTGATGACATTATTAACTTGTGTCGAGACTTAGGGACTAAATTAAACTTTCAAGAATTTTGGGAGGAATGGCCAGAATATTTATTAGAGATAGCATTTTTAGCCCAAAATACACAATTCAGTGTTGACAGCAATCCTGTAATTTCTAATTGGGAAAATGATCAACGAGAATTTACTATAGATGACCGTCGTTTAAATGATGTTTTGCGCCATTTACTCGCTTTTG
The DNA here is from genome assembly GCA_031374905.1 of Dolichospermum sp. OTE_70_metabat_362_sub. Classification (GTDB taxonomy): domain Bacteria; phylum Cyanobacteriota; class Cyanobacteriia; order Cyanobacteriales; family Nostocaceae; genus Dolichospermum. The sequence continues at coordinate 7,644 of JANMGZ010000745.1, read as the reverse complement.
GCGATGTTGCGGTGCATATATCAGACCCGGCAGAAATTATCACAACTACTAAGGGGGATAGATTACGAGATCATTTATATTGGTTAAATATCCCCAAAAAGTTAGTTTATCATCGTCTGCGAGATTGTCGGGGATTAATTACCAATCAAATTCATAATGCAGTAGTTAATTTTGCGCGTCAATTAGGTTGGGAAGAAATTCTATGTTTTGCCCAAGGTGTGATTTATTTAGCACCATCTGATGCAGATATACCGAACTTAACAGAGATTCAAACAGCCGTTTGGGAAAATTTAATTTATGGAGATCAAGAAAATAATCAAAAAGGATTAGCTGCATATTTTCAAAGTGGTGATGTTGGTTTTGTTCGTGATGGTAAAGGTGTAAAAATTGCCCCACAAACTTTAGAATTATTCAGTTCTGGTGATTTAATTCGATTGCTTCCTGAAGTCGTGCAAGTTAAAGTTGCCAATGCTAAAGTTCCTGCCACACCCAAACGATTAGAAAAATTAACCCTCAATGATACAGAACGAACTTTTTTATTAAAAGGTGCAGATATTCGGGCTGACCGATTAGCAGAGTTAATTATCCTGACACAACGAGAGTTTTTTGAAGGTTCTCAGGATTATATAACTTGGATTTTGACAACCCTAGAATTACAAAATCAGATCACCCCAGAACAAACGCAGGTACAATCTGGAGGAGTAAACTATGGTTGGTATCAAGTTGCGGCTCATTATATTGCGGATCATGCAACTTTAGATGAACAACAAATAAGAGAGTATCTGCAAGAATTAAGTAATAAACTAGCAACTTGGGCAACTGAAAACGCATTACTCAAAGAAACAGCGAATCCCACCCATGAGGCTTTTATTAAATATTTAGGTCAATACCTAGAAATTTGCCCTAACCATCAGGCCAGTGAGTTTACCAATGAATTAGCTGCATACTCCAACGCTAAAGTCACCAATCAACCTATTTGTTCTTTGAGTAGTGGTGAATCACAAGCGGAAGAACAATTAGATACTGTAGTGTTGTTTAAACCTCAACAATATAGTAATAAAAATGCTTTGGGTGGAGGACGCATTAAACGAGGTATATCTAAAATTTGGGCATTAGAAATGCTCTTACGTCAAGCTATTTGGGCTGCACCACCAGGGAAACTAGAAGAACAACAACCAGTATTTCTTTATATATTCCCAGCTTATGTTTACTCTCCCCAAGTAGCCAGGGCTGTAAAAGCATTAGTCCAAGAATTTAAACGAGTTAATCTTTGGGAAGTCCGCAAACATTGGTTAGATGCTGGGATGCACCACGACGGACTGCAAAATTTACCTTGGCGAGAAGAATCAGAAGCAGGGAGATTTTCAAGGAATTATTCGACCAAAGATTTGCCGTTTATGGCTATGACTTACACCACCACCAGAGGAAAAACCGTTACCGATGCTTGGGTAGAGCCTATTTATTTGACCTTAGCTTTGCCTCTTCTATTGGGCGTAAAAGTCGTTGCTACTAGCAGTCCTGATCCACTTTATGCCAGTGATCAAGAGTTTTCTGAATCTGCAATTTTAGACGGTGCAGCAGGATTTTGGCAGTTGTTTGGTACACCTCAAAATCTGAGAATACAAGATTTATCACCTGCATTAAACCGACTGTTAATAGCCTACAGTTTGCATTTGGATAATCGTAGTAAAAAACCTGATGCTCGTTGGCAAGCATTAAATGGCACAGTCAGGGATTTAGTGACTGATGTTTTAAATATCTTTGCAATTGCTAATGAGGGATTTCGTAACCCTACAAAAGAACCAACAAAAGATGATGTACAAAAAATTTGGAATTATGCCCAAACCTGGGTAAAAGGAGACATAAATATGCAAGACAAATTGAAATTAATCCAGCGCATTGTCACAGAATATCGTCAATTTTATCAAGTCAATTTAGGTGAATCAAGTCATGCAATTCTGTTACCTATCTCTAAATCTTTAGAGGTAATTCTGACAGTTCCTGAACATATTCACCGGGAAGATATCATCCTTCAGGGTGCTGGACAACTTCATGATGCCTTAGAACGTCAAGAAGCTTACAAACGTCCCTATTTACTAGATAAATCTGTAGATATTAGTACCCGCAAGAGTCAGGAATTAATGGCGATTCACCAGTTCATGACTACCTGTGTTGATGATTTATTTCTAGGACTTTATAAAGGCGATCGCGCACTACTCCAAGAAAACCGTAACCGCATTAAATCCGGTGCTGAATTTGCCTATCGTTGGTTAGCTTTACAACAAAAACAAACTGAAAAACCTCAATCATAAGGAACAAAAAACATGAACTTAACAACACTAAAATCCGAATTTCATCCTGCTTTTCCCCGGTTAGCATCTGGTAAATATATCCACTTTATCATGTTACGCCACAGTCAATCTTTTCCCGTATTTCAAACTGATGGAGTCCTCAATACTGCACGAACTCAAGCTGGTTTAAAAACTCCTGATCCTATCAGTCGTTTAGTAATGTTCAAACGTAAACAAATTACACCAGAACGCTTAGGAGGAAGGGAATTATTACGTTCTCTAAGTTTAACCAGTGGTAACTCCAAAGAAACAGATAAATTCTGTGAATATAACGGCGAAAACTCCTGTAAAAAATGCCCAGATTGTATTATCTACGGTTTTGCTATTGGTGATAGTGGTTCAGAACGTTCTAAAGTTTATTCTGATTCCGCTTTTTCGCTGAGTTCTTACGAACAATCTCACCGCAGTTTTACCTTTAACGCTCCTTTTGAAGGAGGTACTATGAGTGAACAGGGGGTAATGCGAAGTGCAATTAATGAATTAGACCATATTCTCCCAGAAGTCACATTTCCCACTGTAGAAACCCTCCGTGACCCTACATTTGAAGGCTTTTTATATGTGTTAGGAAACCTCATGCGAACCCGTCGTTATGGCGCACAGGAATCACGGACAGGAACAATGTCAAATCATATTATTGGTATTGTTTTATGTGATGGTGAAATCTTTAGTAATTTACATTTAACTCAGGCATTGTATGATGCGTTGAAACCAGATATCAATGCACCAATTGTAGATATTATTGCCAAAGCAGCAGAAGTGACAACTAATTTACTCAATCAAGAACCAGTACGGAAAACTCAAGTAATTATGGGTTCTCAATTAACTGATTTATTAGGTGAAACTTTAGCTATTTATCAAAATGAAACCGCTTTGCAAAATACCCTGACAACACTCTATCAACAAACCAAAACCTACGCTGAAACCTATGGTGCTGTAGCTAAAAAAGGTAAAGGTAAATAGAGTTAAAAAATCAAGCTTGTCGGTAATGTTGGGTTTCGCTTTGCTTAACCCAACCTACAATTTTTAAATTACCAACTTTTGAATAATATGATTTTCTACCAATGTGATTTAACTTTCCATGATAATGTTTTTTTTGCAAGTCGGGAAATGGATATTCTCTACGAAACCGAGAAATATCTGCACAATTGGGCATTAAGTTTTGCCTTTTTTGAAACCGCCTATATTCCTAAACCTTATCGTTTGAAAGGCATAAATGCCCAAAAACCAAGTTATTTAGATTCTAGTCAAGAACAAAATCTTTTACATCTAAACAAAGCTGGGATTTATGTTTTTCCGGCTTTACCGATTACTTGGTCATATCAAGTAAACACTTTTAAAGCCGCCCAAGTTTCCTATTATGGTAAATCTGCACAATTTGGTGGTGAAGGAGCAAAACGTAATTACCCTGTTAACTATGGAAGGGCTAAAGAATTGGCTGTAGGTAGTCACTATAAGACTTATATAATAGCTCATGAAACTATCAAAATTCCCAGATGGATTAGATTAGGAAAATGGTCATCTAAAATAAGAATTGAAAAGAGTGAAATCACAGATATCAAAGAAAAATCAGGACAATATATTACCAAGCATCCTTTAAATCCTTTAGATTTATCCTCAGCAACCAAATTATTGCTTTACAACCGAATTGTTATGCCCCCAGCAAGTTTAGTTAGTCAAGCTCAACTAACTGGAGATTATTATGAATTACCTGATAAAACTTGTTTACCTATGGGAGTAGCTTATGGTGCAAGTGTTTGAAAAGTTTTGGGCGAATATAATTCACTACTACACAAGCAAAGTCCCTTCGGGTGAATGCCTCCGGCACGCTACGCGAACGCCAGTTCCCTACGGCGGGAAACCCGCCTACAGGACTGGTCTCACCACCTGCGTGGACTAATCAAAAATTAAGGGTTTCTAACCTGCGTAGGCAGGTTTTGTTTGTGTAGCCGCGACTTTTAGTTGCCAGGGTTAGCATGAATTAAGACTTTTCAAACACTTCCTAAAACTATGACTTTACAAAGTTTAGTAATTCAATTAGGTGCTGCTAGTGAAAGCACTATTCCCACTACATTAGGTAGAGCGATTCATGCTCAAGTTATGCAATGGTTAAGTTTAGGAGATGCACAAATAGCAACAGTAGTTCATGATACTCAAGAATCACCTTTGAGTTTATCAGGATTAATTGGTTATCGTCGCAAACAAGGTATACAACTAGGTGATGATTTTATTGTGCGGATTTCTCTTTTAGATAGTAATTTAATTCAACCTTTGTTAAAAGGTATAGAATTTTCTCACAATAAATCTATTTATTTAGGAAAATGCCCCTTTGTAATTCGTAGTATTTATTCACTACCAGAGACTCATCCTCTAGTAGATTCCTCCGATTACACTATATTGGCAAATACATCTCAAGTTTCTAATGATATCACTTTACAATTTCTCTCCCCCACCAGTTTTAAGCAAAATCAAAATATCCAACCTTTTCCATTACCTGATTTAGTATTTAACAGTTTATTACGTCGTTGGAATAAGTTTGCACCCGCAGAATTACAATTTCCTCAAGTTGAATGGCAGGGTTTAGTTTCTGCTTTTGAACTGAAAACCCATGCTTTAAAGATGGAAGCTGGTGCAGAAATTGGTACTGTTGGCTGGATAAAATATCGGTTTCTAGACTCTGAACAAGCCAGAATTGCCACTATTTTAGCTAACTTCGCTGTCTTTTCTGGAGTCGGACGTAAAACAGCTATGGGTATGGGACAAATAAGAATGAAGAATTTAGAATGAAGAATTTAGAATTACCAATTACCAATTACCAATTACCAATTACCCATTACCAAATAAAATGAATGAAGATTATTTACCATTAGCTTATCTCAATGCTTGGGAATATTGTCCGCGTAGATTTTACCTTGAATATGTACTAGGTGAAATGGAAGACAATGAACATATTATTTTAGGTCGTCATGTCCACCGCAATATTAACGAAGAAGGCACATTTCAGGAAGGGGAAACGCTGATTCATCAACAACAATGGGTGTGGTCAGAACGCCTCAAAGTTTCCGGGATTATTGATGCTGTTGAGGAATACGATGGTCAACTTGTGCCTGTGGAATACAAGAAAGGCAAAATGGCACAACACCTAAATGACCATTTTCAAGTTTGTGCAGCGGCTTTATGTTTAGAAGAACGCACGGGTCGCACGATTACCTATGGTGAAATATTTTATCATGCCAATCGCAGAAGACAAACTGTGGCATTTACACCGCAATTAAGGCAAATGACAGAACAAGCTATAGCACTCGCTCATGTTGCTAGTCAAAACAAAATGCCAGCACCTATTGATCATCCTAAAAAATGTCAATCATGCAGTCTGCAAGGAATCTGTTTACCCTTTGAAGTCAAACAATTACAACGTCAAGAATATTAAATTATGACTACTCTTTATATCATTCAACCCGATGCTGTTTTAAGCAAAGATTATGAGGCTTTTCAAGTCGCTTTGAAACAAGAAGATGGTTCTTGGAAAAAACAAAAAGTTGCGGCTCAAACAGTAGACGAAGTTATTTTGATGGGTAATCCCCAAGTCACCGGCGATGCTTTTGTTTATGCTTTAGAATTGGGAATGCCAGTGCATTATCTTTCTAGTTTTGGTAAGTATTTAGGTTCGGCTTTACCTAAATCTTCTCGTAATGGTCAATTGAGATTAGCACAGTATGCAGTTTATCATGATCCTGTGCGGCGTTTGGAATTAGTTAAAGCAATTGTCACAGCAAAGATTCACAATCAATATAATGTCTTGTACCGACATAATGAAAAGGATAATCCCCTCAAAGAACGGAAAGTTTTAGTTAAAACTCAACAAAATATAGATCAAGTTCGTGGTGTGGAAGGTTTAGCGGCTAGGGAATATTTTGCTTGTTGGCAAAGGATGATAGGTAAACAATGGACTTTTAATGGCAGAAATCGCCGTCCACCTACTGACCCTGTAAATTCTTTACTCAGTTTTGCCTATGCTTTATTACAAGGTCAAGTTATGGCTGGTGTTCATGTAGCAGGATTAGATCCTTATATTGGCTATCTCCACGAAGTTCATCATGGTCAACCGGCAATGGTGTTAGATTTAATGGAAGAATTTCGAGCTTTGATTGCTGATAATTTGGTATTGTCGTTACTGCATAAACACGAAATTAAACCCGAAGATTTTAATGAAAGTTTGGGTGCTTATAGGTTAAAGGATAATGCGAGAAAAACCTTTTTGCAAGCTTTTGACAAAAAAATGAATGATGAATTTAAACACCCTGTTTTTGATTATCGTTGTACCTACAGACGAGCAATAGAATTACAAGCACGGTTACTGAGTCGTCATTTACAAGAAGGTATTCCCTACAAACCTTTATCATTAAGATGACTACACTGTTTTATCTGATTATTTATGATTTACCTGACAATAAAGCAGCCAATAAACGCCGGACTCGTTTACATAAGATGCTGAGTGGTTATGGTAAGTGGACTCAATACAGTGTATTTGAGTGTTTTTTGACTGCTGTACAATTTGCTCAGTTGCAAACCAAGATAGAAAAACTGATCAAGTCTGATGAGGATTCTATTAGAATGTATGTGCTGGATGCTGGGAGTGTGAAAAGAACTATTACTTATGGTTCGGAAATCCCTAGACAAGAACAAGCTATCATTATATAATTGATACATGAGCTTAAATTTTTGGCAGACCTAGAGCGGGGTCAAAAACCCTGGGGATTCGCCAAACAGCTAGAACCTTGACAACTAAATACTTTCAGCGTTTCATTAGTTTCAGTTTGTGCTTGACCCGAAGCCTGAAATGAGGTTTTTTAAGAGGTCCGCCAAAATCGTCTCTGGATTCCGCCCCCAGATTATGTTTCAGACGGCGGGGTTTCCACATATCTAATCCCCGCAAGGGGACTGAAACAAGTTTTATATACAATATTCATTTCTTTAATGGTAAGTTTCCACATATCTAATCCCCGCAAGGGGACTGAAACTGTGATTTGTGAGGTATTCCCTGTAGGCTATTTAGTGTTTCCACATATCTAATCCCCGCAAGGGGACTGAAACCATTGCATGGGATAACTCACCTTGTAGGGCATTATAGGGGGTTTCCACATATCTAATCCCCGCAAGGGGACTGAAACCTTATTCTGCCCCTGAAAACGGTACTCCTACTTTAGTTTCCACATATCTAATCCCCGCAAGGGGACTGAAACAAAAAGCTTTTTGTGACTTGTACGAGGCCTTCTTGCGTTTCCACATATCTAAT
>JANMGZ010000743.1:0-8320 GCA_031374905.1 Dolichospermum sp. OTE_70_metabat_362_sub | reverse complement strand
CGGCAAATCTTTCTCTCATCAGATCTATTGCACTCAACATCCTTCGTCGAAATGGTTATACTTCCATGACAATTGCCCAAAGATTTATCTCTCACGATATTGACAAACTTCTTCGTCTTGTGGAATGAAACAGCCCTGGGGACTGAGGGGGGTGCGAACTCCGTCCACAACACAGGTTTACTCTTTCTTCTTCTTCCTGACTCCTAATCATTAGGTGCGTTACATTATTGATAACGCACCAGGTTTTTATTCTACAAAGTCGGGACGCGCCTGTTGATTACATTTAAACTTTTCTGCTAACAATTCCCACTTTTCTTGCTCAATCATATGAATAAATTCGTCTAAATTTTCGCGGTATTGATGAAGGGAATGTAATAATGCTTGGCGATTATATTGCGCCATCATCACCCCTAACTCGGGATTTCCTCCCCCGACCCTACTCGTATCCCGAAACCCGGAACTAGCAAAGTTTTGGGCTAATTCGGCGATTTTTGGATCTGTTTCACTTAAACAGGTTGCTATTAAAGAAGCGCTAACCATTACGGGTAAATGAGAAATCCAACTGACTGCTCGATCATGTTGTTCAGGTTGACAATGATAGATAATAGAACCAAGCGATTGGACAAGTTTTTCTATAATTGTCACAGCATCATTAGGTGTTGACTCTACTGGCGTTAATACATAAGGCCGATTTACAAACAAGTTACGCTGTGCTGATTCTATGCCGACATCTGTTTTACCCGCCATCGGATGACCACCGATAAAATTCTCCCAGATAGGAGAAATTGCCTCAACTATAGGCGTTTTAACTGAACCAACATCAGTGATAATAGTAGTCTTTGGCAAATGAGCTATCAACTCTCTGACTTGAGGTACTATCAGTCCTATGGGAGTGCAAATAAATACAACTTCGGCTGATGCCAACAAGCTCAAATCTAACGACGCTTGATCAACACTACCAAGGTTAATAGCCTTTTCACAGGTTGATTTACGACGGCTTACACCTAAAATATAGTGTCCTTGTGAACGTAAATCAAAACCTAAACAACCACCTATGAGTCCTAGTCCTAAAATACCAATTTTCATCGTCATCTTGAAAATTTAATTTGTACTTGTTCTCTCGATACTTTACCAACTCCAACTCTCAAAGTTGGCAATAGCAGGGTAGATTCATGACTTTAGAAGCAGAATTAATTGCAAAATATGCAAAGGGAGTTTTAGACTTTAGTGGTCTTGACCTGGCAGAATCGAATTTAAGTAATATTAATCTTAGTGGGATTAATCTGAGTCAAGCTAATTTGAGTGTAGCTAATTTAAGTGGTACAAATCTCAGCAAAGCTGATTTAACTGATGCTCAAATGAATGTAGCTCGACTGAGTGGTGCAAATCTTACTGATGCTATTCTTAACGGTTGTAGTTTGAATGTTGCCAATTTGGTACGGGCAGATTTGAGTCGCGCGCAACTTTGTGGAGCTTCGCTAGTCCGTGGTGAATTAGTCCGTGCTGATTTAACGCGTGCTAATTTAGCGGATGCTAATCTAAATAGTGCTGATTTGCGAGAAGCCACACTACGACAAGTTAACCTCCGTCACGCTAACTTAAGTGAAGCCAATATGAGAGGATGTTTCCTCAGAGAAGCTAACTTAGAAATGGCAAATCTACAGGGGACAGAGTTAGGTGCTTGTGACTTCAGCGGGGCAAATCTACGATATAGCGAACTCAGACAGGCTAACCTATCTTTAGCTAACCTAACTGGTGCAGATTTACGAGGAGCTAATCTTCGTTGGGTAGATTTACGAGGGGCTAATCTTACTTATGCAGATTTAAGTGACGCAAAACTAAGTGGTGCTAACTTAACTGGGGCAGATTTAACGAATGCTAATTTAACTAATACTAGTTTTGTTCATACCAATTTAACTCAGGCAAAATTAATCAAAGTTGAATGGCATGGTGCAGATTTATCTGGAGCTACATTAACGGGAGCTAAACTACATGGTACACCCCGATGTGGATTAAAAATAGAAGGTATTATTTGCGAATGGGTGGATCTTTCATCTACTGGCGATCGCTCAATCATTCGTAATTTTACCCCAGAAGAAGCCAGAGAATTTTTTAATGTTACTCCCCCCAGCCTCCAAGTTATTATTGATTTCCCCCTGGATCATCAGGCTAACTTTGTTCTCGCTGGCACTTATTATAAAATCGCTCAAGAATATCCAGCCTTGATACAACCACCTAGCATAGAAATCACCACCCGCAGAACTATTTTAAGCTTCAACATAGACAACGATCTTGTTTTATTTCCTACAGCTTTCATGGCAATTCTTCCCTTTCAGGATGCTACTATCACCCAAAAAAATATTTATACTATGGTAGATATGATGCGTGCTGAAGTTATACATCAGAAGGATATTAAGTCCATCACCATAGTTAAACAATTAATCATCCTTTTATCAGAAGCCATGAGAAAGTCTAAGATAGTTGAACAGACTAAAAAGAATTTAGAAGCAGCCCAAAAATTAAATTTTTTTAAAGCGCATACCCGAACAATATTAACAAGTTCTCACTCTAAAAATCTCACAGTCTACGACAATCCTCAATTTGGCAATAAACTTAGTAGTAATAATGATATGTCTGATGAATCAGGATTTACTATACCTGATTTCAATGTAATTGCAGATTTTATCAAAGAATTTTACAACCTTGATTAGTATAGTTTTGTGCTTTAATCATCAGACCAATTTGGAATATATATCAGATAAGGGTGGGCTATTTTGTCCACCCTTATTAATCTTTTAGATGCTCTAGGCAATTTATACCGAACCACCAGCAGCTTGAAAACGAGCGCGAGCGCGTTTAAATGCTTGAGTTGCTTGGATTTGTGCCTGACGATCTTCTGGTTTCACTTGATTTAACCGGGTTTGTGCTTCGTTAAAAGCAGTGCGGGCTTCTTCAAGTTGAATTTTATCCCCACGTTCAGCACCGTTAACTAAAATTGTGACTTCATTTTCATCAACTTCAGCAAAACCGCCTGAAAGAGCGATCGCTTGCCAACTAGCATTTTTACTAGCCCTAACACGCATTACACCTATATCTAAAGCTGTCAGCATTGGTGCGTGTCCGCTAAGGATACCTAACTGACCAGTAGTGCTAGGTAAAATTACTTCATCAGCTTCAGCATCCCAAACAGTTTTGTCTGGGGAAATTACACGAACAGTTAGGGTCATATTCTTTAGTTTCTACTTATGATTGGTGATTGGTAAAAACTTTAGATTTTAGATTTTAGACTGGACTTAAACAATCCAAAATCCAAAATCCAAAATCCAAAATTGTTAGCCTTTCAGCTTTTCAGCTTTAGCTTTAGCTTCGTTGATATCACCTACCAAGTAGAAAGCTTGCTCAGGTAAAGCATCCAACTCACCAGAAAGAATTTGTTGGAATCCCTTAATGGTGTCTTCCAACTTCACATACTTACCAGGAGAACCGGTAAATACTTCAGCTACGAAGAAAGGCTGAGACAAGAACCGTTCAACTTTTCGCGCCCGGGCTACAATTAAACGGTCTTCTTCAGACAATTCATCTAAACCCAAAATGGCGATGATGTCTTGGAGTTCTTTGTAACGTTGCAGGGTGGATTGTACAGCCCGTGCAGTGTCGTAATGTTCACTACCAACGATGTTGGGTTGCAACATAGTGGAAGTAGAACCCAAAGGATCAACCGCAGGATAGATACCTTTAGCCGCCAAACCACGAGACAATACTGTTGTCCCGTCCAAGTGAGCAAAGGTGGTTGCAGGTGCGGGGTCAGTCAAGTCATCGGCAGGTACATATACAGCTTGAATAGAAGTAATAGAACCTTCGGTGGTAGAGGTAATCCGTTCTTGTAAAGCACCTACATCTGTACCCAAAGTAGGCTGATATCCTACCGCAGAAGGCATCCGACCCAAGAGCGCGGATACTTCAGAACCAGCTTGGACAAACCGGAAGATGTTGTCAACAAATAGTAATACGTCTTGCTTGTTGACATCACGGAAATACTCAGCCATTGTCAAACCAGACAAACCAACCCGCATTCTGGCTCCGGGTGGCTCGTTCATTTGACCATAAACTAGAGCGATTTTGGATTCGTTGAGGTTATCTTTGTTGATAACTCCAGATTCCATCATTTCGTTGTAGAGGTCATTTCCTTCACGTGTGCGTTCACCCACACCCGCGAATACAGACACACCACCGTGTTGGGTAGCGATGTTGTTGATCAATTCCATCATGATCACGGTTTTACCAACACCAGCACCGCCAAACAGACCGATTTTACCACCGCGTTTGTAGGGAGTGAGCAAGTCAACAACTTTAATCCCAGTTTCAAACACAGAAGGTTTGGTTTCCAAATCTGTGAATTTAGGAGCGTCACGGTGAATAGGTAGATATGCTTCCGCGTTTACGGGACCTTGTTGATCCACAGGTTCGCCCAAAACGTTGAAAATCCGACCTAAAGTGGCTTTACCAACTGGTACTGTGATCGGAGCGCCAGTATCAACTACTTCTAAACCACGAACTAAACCGTCGGTGGTACTCATCGCCACAGCGCGAACTTGGTTGTCGCCTAGTAGTTGCTGTACTTCAACAGTCAAGCTGATGTTTTGTCCAGCTTCATTTGTACCTGTGATGGTTAAAGCGTTGTAGATTTGGGGTAATTTACCGCCGGGGAACTTAACGTCTACAACCGGACCAATTACTTGGGTAATGTAACCAATGTTTGTTTTTTCTGCGGTGGTGACCATGCTGCGCCTAAATGAATGAAGCTATTTTTCACAAGTGGGTCGTTTAAGACCCTAGATCAAGCGATATCATCTTTTAGATTAGCACTTAACGACTCCACCTTCGCCTTAAATTCATTATTAAAACTTGATCCCTGATTTCTTGAAAATTCTTTAACTACTGAAGGAAATTTTGTATCAAAAGCAAAAATATTATACCTGTAGGCTTATTGTATCTGACTCAATTGATAACCGCTATAATGAATGTTAAACTGAACCTAAAATTAAAAAGTAATGATGACAACTCAGGCAGAAATCATCAATCAATTAAAAGCCCTGGAAGCATTTTCTCAACAAGGAGGATATAGTGATATCTTGGCTTCATCCCTAAGAAAGATTATTACTCAAGAAATAAATCATATTCAGCAGCAAATCAAAGAATTAGAAAATGATTTGCAGGTATTTGAGCAGCAGTATCAATTATCATCTGAGGATTTTTATCGGCAATTTAAAATAGGTCAATTAGGAGATGAAGTAGATTTTGTTGAATGGAGTGCTTTTTATCAAATGTGGACTGATTTACAAGCTCGTTTAGCGTTACTTCAATCTTAAATTTAATATGATAGTTGAGGATTATTTGACAGAAATAAAGGCTAAATTAATCACTAGTCCGATAATTGATATAATTTCTATTATTAAAGAAAGAGCATTATCAGATCAAGGTTATTTCCGGGTAAGATTGAATTTAACGAATGGTGATTTTTTAGAAGTGGTGGAATTTTTTAACCTCAAGGGAGATAAATGTATTACAGAAACCTATCGTTATCAATGGATGGATGCTACTAAAACCCAGTTAATAAAAAGATGGGATAATGTAGAGCATTTTCCTAATTTACCAAATTTTCCTCATCATGTCCATATCGGTGAAGAATCTAATGTTTATTCAAGTGTTTGTATGAATATTTTAGAAATTATTGATTTAATTAGTCAAGAAATTAAATAGAAGAAATTGGAAATCTTTGGTATCAAAAGCAAAAATGCCATGTCTGGTATTAACACGGCGAGGTTTAATTATATTTAATGATAAATTTATGCTTTAACTGCGGTTGCTTGTTTGCGTTTACGAAGTGAGGTAACGTCAAAAGCACCTAAAGCTAAGATACCCTATTGTAACTTGATTAAGTAGGTGAAAAATTTAGGGATATCTTTTACTACCTGCCCCGACTACGCCGATTTTATGGCGATAAGAAAGTTCTGCTCCAAACCAACCAGTAAGACTCGTTAATGTCCCCACGACTAGAGAAAGAACCAATCCCCAAGGGAGGATGTGTAACTGGGCATTTCCGAAACGCAGAAAGAAGTTGAGGGCGCTGAACAGGAGAATAGAAAGATTGAGAATCAAATGCACCCAACCTGCGGAGCGTTTGCGGACTCTTTCAATTTGCAAAAAATCACTCATACCAATTATTGAGGCAATGATACCAGTCACTAACCCTAATCCAATTAACCACTCAGAAGCTCTAGCCCAGAAAAAATCACGAGTTAGCCAGTAACCAAAATCACTTCCCAAGGCGGCTGCTAGGAAGGCGATAGGAAAAATGATACTTAAAGGATGTAAGGGATGGCCAGCGATCGCTACTGTACTGGGTACGCCGCTATCTAAGTATTCTCTATCGTCACTTTCAATCATGGGGGGAAAATTCGGGAACGGTGTAGAATTTGGTTCTGTGGTTTCCATAATTTAACTCTTTTTATTCAGCAGGTGAAATTTGCTCAGTGATCATTGTTCGACTTTTTTTATTTCCCATTTGAGAAGAATAAAGATAAAATTTTATCTATCTAGCGACGGAATAAAAGTTGAAGATTTTTATATCTTTAAAGAAAATAAAATTAGTTTGATCAGAAAAATGCTTTATTTTTCTAGTAGATTTTATATCTTTGGTTGATATCGCTATCACTCAAAAGAAAGATGAACTATTGATATCATCTATGTCACTCTGGGATTAGTAAAAATACTTTCTCGAGGATAAATAATTATGGTAGTCACTTTAGACGATACCAAACGTAATGCTCTTGCCGTCAAATTAGCAGATATGAAATTACTGCAAGAGTTGCTGATTAATAATGAGGAACAATTTTTGAGAGATTGTACCGATCATGAAATTAGCAATAATTTTCGCAAAATGCTCGATGATGATCGCCAAAATCAAGGAATTCTAGAAACTGTAATTATTCAGTATGGAATTCAGAAAAAACCCGACAAAACAGTGCAGAAAATTGTCGAAACTGTCCGCCAATTCATGCAAAGCAATGAATTAAGTTTCTGGGAAAAAGTCTTTCAGCATGAATTGTTAAAACATCAGCAAGTGATGAATGGTTTGACAATTCACAAAGCTGCTCAGAAAGTTGGTGCTGATGTGATGACGGCAATTGGACCTTTAAATACTGTAAACTTTGAAAATCGCGCTCACCAAGAACAACTGAAAGGAATTTTAGAAGTTTTAGGTGTCCGGGAATTGACTGGACAAGAAGCAGATCAAGGAATTTGGGCCAGAGTTCAAGATGCGATCGCTGCTATTAGTGGTGTAGTCGGTAGTGCTGTTACCCAAACCTCTGATAAACAGGATATGAATATCCAAGATGTTCTCCGCATGGATCACAATAAGGTAAATACCTTGTTTACTGAAATTTTAAAAAGCAACGATGCTCAAAAAATTCAAGAATACTTTGGGCAACTTTATAAAGATTTGAGTGTTCATGCAGATGCGGAAGAAGAAGTTCTCTATCCACGAGTCCGTGCTTTTTATGGTGATGCCAATACCCAAGAATTGTATGACGAACAGGCTACGATGCGGACTGTCTTGGCTCAATTGCAAAATATAAGTCCGGCTTCCCCTGAATTCAAAGAACAAATCAGACTTTTAATGGATGATGTTACAGATCATGTGCGTCAAGAAGAAAGCACAATGTTTACGGCTATTCGTAATAACATGAATACCCAACAAAGTGAAGAATTAGCTACACTGTTTAAAGCTGCTAAAAGCAGAATCCAACAACAAGAAGGTGCTAAAACAGGAGCTAAAAGAGTTTAAATTAAGTTAGGTTCAATCTCTTAATTTAATACTGGAAACGGATGTTTTACCAGAGGTTGGGGGACTACGATCATAGATGAGTTCCCCACCTTTGAAACTTACTAAATATACACAAAAATAATTAATTCTGATCAAGATTCCACCACTTTTTAGCCTCTTGATGGATAGACTGCAATTCTTCTGAAGACATTTTATCTAGATGTTTTAAAATTAAGCTCATTCGTCCTTGAGTTTGGAGTTTTTCCCGGTGTCTATCCAGAAAATTCCAGTAGAAGAAATTGAATGGACAAGCATTTTCACCTATCCGTTCTTTATGGTGATAAACACAGCTTTTACAATAGTCACTCATTTTATTTATATAGTTAGCAGAAGCAGCATAAGGTTTAGATGCTAATACTCCTCCGTCTGCGAATAAACCCATACCAATAACATTAGTTTGCATCACCCAATCATAAGCATCAATAAATACTG
>JANMGZ010000742.1:0-6387 GCA_031374905.1 Dolichospermum sp. OTE_70_metabat_362_sub | reverse complement strand
GTGTGTTATAAAAATTCTCAGCATCGGTTAATCTGTAGTTAGCTCTAAATAGTCAGTAGTTGGTAGTTTCATAACCATGAATTCTGTTGTAGATAACCTTGATTCTCAACAAAATCCCTTAGATAAACAACCTGTAGTCCTGACTTCTGAATTGCGAAAGGTCTATCGCACGGGATTTTGGCTCAATCAAAAAGTTGTATCTCTCAAAAACTGTTCTTTACAAGTATATCCAGGAGAAACCTTTGGTCTGTTGGGTCCCAATGGTGCGGGTAAAACTACACTGTTAAAATTGTTGTTGGGAATTATCCGTCCTACATCTGGAAGGGGATTATTATTAGGTAAACCCATAGGCGATCGCGCACTCAAACAGCATATTGGCTACCTCCCCGAAAATTCCTATTTATACGAATATCTGAGTGGTTGGGAATTTTTGCAGTTAACAGCGGGTTTATTTCAAATTCCCCCAAATTTACAACGTCAACGTATTCCCCAATTATTGGAATTAGTTGGGTTATCTCAAGCTGATGCTCGTAAAAAGCAAATGCGGCGATATTCTAAAGGAATGCTTCAGCGTGTGGGTATGGCTCAGGCATTAATTAATGATCCAGATTTGATTTTTTTGGATGAACCTATGTCTGGACTTGATCCTCTCGGACGCTACCAAATGCGAGAAATTATTCTTTCTTTGAAAGCATCGGGTAAAACCATATTTTTTAATAGTCATGTGTTGAGTGAAGTGGAACAAATTTGCGATCGCGTGGCTATTCTTGCTCAAGGAGAATTAATCTGTTGCGGTTCTCTAAATCAACTTTTGGGCAACGAAAATACATATCATGTTAAAGGTCAAGGAGGAGATGGAGAAATATTGAAAAAATGGATGAGTAGTTTAGAATTTGGGATTGATGGTTCTTGGCAAGGCATACTCCAAGAAGATTATTATGATTTTTTAGCCAGTCTCCGGTTAATGGAAGGAAAAATCATCACCATGAACCTATCACGTCAATCTCTAGAAGAGTTCTTTATTCACCAGATTCAAAGCCAAAATCATCCCCTTAATTAGGACAACCAGGTGAAAAATCAGAAAAATAAATCAGCTATTGTACTATTAATAACTGCATTTGTCGTAAATACTAAACTTAATAGTGCATCCCATTTCTTGATGCTGGATATTGAGTCCAAAATCAAAAAAACGAGACAATAGAAAGTAAAATTAAGTAGATATATAGCTAACTTTTGAGTTAAATCATAAGTTCTATATTTTGGTAGTGTTTTATTAGAAAGAAATTAAAAATATAGAATCAAAAAACTTACAAATTTGGAAAATTAATTTGCAAAAATCATTTAGAATAGTTTCTAACTTCATAGAAGATTTGAAATCAATATCCCCAAGCGACAAATGATTTATGTCCGGAAAACTAAAGATTTATTAGAAAATAAAATTGTTGAGTCACTCCGATTCTTCAGTATGCTCAATGTTAAAATGTTTCAGAATAACTGTAAATATCGTCGTTGCCAATTTTCAGGTAAATATGCTTAATAAAGATTTGTGTAAATTTCTCACCCATTCAACTATGGGTTTAGCATTGTTAACAACAATCAATATCGTTTTGCCATCTGTGAGTTTGGCGCAAAAACAACCAGTCAGATCAATACCTCAGAAACAGCCAGGAATAGCAACATCCAGTATCGCTACAGATTACTTATTAGGCGGGGGCGATCGCATCCGTGTTAATGTATTTGAAGTACCAGAATATACGGGTGAATATCAAGTTCCTCCTGGTGGTTCAATTAATATGCCTTTAATTGGCAGTATCGCTGTTTCCGGCTTAACCACTGAACAGGCTGCCGATACAATTGCCAGAAAATATGCTCGCTTTCTCAAACGTCCCCTAATTTCCGTCAACCTATTATCACCACGTCCCATTAATGTGTTTGTGGCTGGAGAGGTAACAAGACCAGGTGCTTATACCCTCAGCTTAGAAGGAGGAGCAGGGAATAACCCAGGTGTCCAATATCCAACGGTATTAGCTGCGCTGACTACTGCCCAGGGTGTGACACTAGCCGCAGATGTCACTCAAGTACAATTACGCCGCAAGGTAGGACGTTCTGGAGAGCAGACAGTCTCCCTAAATTTAAAAGAATTAACCCAAACAGGCAGAATATCGCAGGAGATTACCTTACGAGATGGAGATACCATAATTGTCCCCACTGCTACTAGTTTGAATGTGGCTGAAGCCCGGAATTTATTCGCAGCTAACTTTGCCGCTAGTCAAACTTCGCCCCGCACAGTGGTGGTAATTGGTCAAGTTTACCGTCCTGGTTCTTATCTTGTTACTGCCGGGAATGGTGGTGGAGCAGAATCTGTTGGTGGTGGTGCTGCTGCTGCCGGTGGTGGTTTACCCACTGTCATGCGAAGTTTACAACTAGCAGGGGGAATTACGTCCCTTGCCGATGTGCGAAAGATTCAATTACGCCGTCCTACCCGTACTGGTACAGAACAAACTATAGATATTAACCTATGGGAATTACTGCAACGTGGTGATATCAATCAAGATATCGTAGTCCAGGATGGAGATACAATTATTATTCCCACAGCTACTGATATTAGTGCTGCGGAAGCTACGCAATTGGCTACTACTACTCTGTCACCAACAACTATTGAAGTGGGTGTAGTCGGTGAAGTCAAAAGGCCAGGTGCAGTAAAACTACAACCGAATAGTTCTTTAAATCAGGCATTATTGGCCGCTGGTGGTTTCAATGATAGTCGAGCCAGCAGAGGAAGTGTAGAATTAATTCGCCTCAATTCCAATGGTACTGTTAGTAAACGTCCGGTTAAAGTGGATTTAGCTCAAGGAATTAATGAAGAAACTAATCCTATCCTGCGTAATAATGATGTTGTCGTAGTTGATCGTAACGCTTTAACTAGGACAGGTGATAGAGTTAATACTGTAGCGGGTCCTCTCGGTACTATCTTAGGGATTATCAGATTATTTACTGGATTTTAGGTTAAGTCCAAAAGTTGGTTTTCTAGGTTTCCAATCAAAAAATCTAGAACAATCAAGATAATTCTTATACAACTTAGTTGATTTTTTCAGCAATTGATTATTAAATGTGTAGCGATCACCTATAATGTGAGCGCAGGTTTATTATTTTATAGTTACTCATAGGGAAATTACGCACTTAACCCCTTTTAATTTACAGTTAATGCACACTATAACCCTAACAATCAATTCTGCCTAAAGCTGAAAGAGAGAAGATCATGGATCCAATAATTTTTATCATATTTTTAGTTCTAGTTGGTTATGCCTTCGCATCTGCAAAAATGGTAAATCAAGGGAATGTCGCATTAGTTGAACGGTTGGGACGATATCATCGCAAACTTAACCCTGGTCTTAAATTCATAATTCCCATCATTGATCAAATTGTGATGGAGGATACAACCAGAGAACAACTTTTAGATATTAAACCACAAAATGCCATCACTAAAGACGGGATCTACTTGGAAGTGGATGCAATTATTTACTGGCGGATCAAAGATATTGAAAAAAGCTTTTATGCTGTTGATGATTTACAACAATCACTAGCAAACATAGCAACAACCACTCTCCGGGAAAATATTGCCCAAAATTCCTTAGAGGATACTAATATGTCTAGAGATGAAATGGATAAAACTATATTAGGCGTATTAAATCCCATTACATCAGAATGGGGAATTGAAGTTATCCGTTTAGATATTCAAAACATTACCCCACCAGAAACTGTACGTAAGTCAATGGAAGAACAGCAAAATGCACAAATTAAAAAAAAGTCAGCCATAGAAGCAGCAGAAGGGGAGCGACAAGCAGCAGTGAAACGGGCTGAAGGAACTAAAACATCAATAGAAATAATTTCTGAAGCCTTGCGTTCTTACCCTGAAAGTAAGGATATTTTAAGGTATCTTGTCGCTCAAGATTATGTAGATGCTAGTCAAAAATTAGGTGAAAGCAATAATGCCAAAATTGTATTTGTAGATCCTGCTAACTCCAGCGAAATGTTTCAGGAATTAATTTCTGAGTCAGTGGAAGAAAATCATAGTAAAAATCTTGGTAATGGTAATGGCAAGGGAAAAAGTAACGGCAACGGCATTAATTAACAATTACGAATTACGAAAAATAGCATCTGCTACTAAAGTAACTTCGTGTATTTCTTGAACATCATGAACGCGAAGAATATCTGCACCATTAAAAATGGCTGCACAGCAAGCTGCGGCTGTTCCCCAAACCCGTAAATTTGGATCTGGTTGGTTGAGAATATTACCAATAAAACTTTTACGAGATGCTCCCACCAAAATTGGAGAATTAAGTTTTTTTAGTGATTCTAAACGGCGAAAAATTTCTAAATTCTGGTCTTGATTTTTAGCGAAACCAATACCGGGATCAATAATTATTTTATTTTGGTCAATTCCTAAACGCGTAGCCTCAGCAATTTTCTGGGATAAGAATTTGTAAATATCATCTATCAAATCCTCATAATCTATGAGTTTTTGCATAGTTTGAGGGTTTCCTCTGATGTGCATTAAGACAATTGGCACATTTAAACTGGCAACAGTTGGTAACATTTGAGAGTCAAATGTCCCGGCAGAAATATCATTTACGATATCTGCTCCAGCATTTATCGCTGCTTTAGCTACCTCTGCTCTCGTGGTATCTATAGAAATAGGCACATCAATGACTGGACGTAATAACTCTAAAACTGATAGCACTCGCTCAAGTTCTGCTTCTAGGGATATTTGTTCTGCACCTGGACGGGTTGATTGTCCACCAATATCAATAATGTCAGCACCAGCCGCAACCATTGCTTGTGCCTGGGTCAAAGCCGCTGAGGTGGTGTTAAATTTACCACCATCACTAAAACTATCAGGGGTAACATTCAAAATCCCCATGATATAAGTCCGCTTTCCCCAGACAAAAGAGCGATCGCGGATAGTTAAATTCTCAGACATATAGACAATCCAAATTAATAATTGTCAATTGTCAATTGTCAATTGTCAATTGTCAATTACCCTAATCCCCAATCCCCATTATTGATAGTTGACAATTCTGGCAAAACTATCAGCTTCTAGACTAGCTCCACCTACGAGAGCGCCATCAATTTCTGGTTGTGCCATAATTTCATCAATATTATTCGGTTTGACTGAACCGCCATATTGGATGGGAATTAGGGGATTAGTCAATTGACTGCGAATTAAGCCAATTACCCGATTTGCTTCTTTGGATTCACAGGTATCACCAGTACCAATTGCCCAAATTGGCTCATAGGCAATAATCAAGTGAGTTTGATCAATGTCTACTAAGTCTTTTTTTAATTGGGAGCTAATTATTGATTCTGTTTCCCCTGCATCTCGTTGTTGTTTGGTTTCTCCAACACAGAGAATGGGTGTGAGTCCATACTTTTGGGCGGCTTTGAGCCGGAGATTTACAGTTACGTCTGTTTCTCCGAAGAATTGCCGTCTTTCACTATGTCCAATAATCACAAAACGCACACCGATTTCCGTGAGCATGGGGGCGGAGATTTCGCCTGTATATGCTCCGTTTTCTTCCCAATGGACGTTCTGTGCGCCTAAATTTACACGGCTACCATGTAAAGATTTGGACACCAGGCTTAAGTCAGTGAAGGGAGGAAATAGTACCACTTCTCGTTGTGAGGGGGTTTCCTCCAGGTGAGGCAAAAATCCGCTTAAAAAGTCTGCTGATTCTGCCTGGGTTTTAAACATTTTCCAGTTTCCAGCAATAACGATTTTCCGCACAGGTGATTTAGTCAAGATTTTAATGCTACTAGATGCACTTTTCAATGTACTACTTTTTTAGGACTATTCACGAAGCAGAATTCACTGAGTCACAGGGCTGATTGTTGGTTTCTTGACTGAGATAAACTTTTTGTCAATCAATAATCAAGCTAACTGCAAAGCTTGTTGTGCTTCATTAGCGATCGCTTCTACTTCGTCATTCACCAAAGTTGCTAAAATAGATTTAGCTTCATCATTATTTAAACAAGTTAAAGCTTGCACAACTCTATAGCGCACTTGCCAATCTGAATTAGTGCTGTATGGAACAAGGTGCGAAACTGCTTTTGGATCTCCCAACTCCCCTAAGGAACTAATGGCCGCCGTTTGAATTAAGCCATTATCTGAAGCAAGTGCTTGAGTAAGTAATTCAAAGGCTCGCGGATCTCCTAATTCTCCCAACATCGCAATAATGCTAAACTGGACTAACCATTCTGGTGTTTCCTGGTAAAGCTGTTGTATATCTTCAAAAGCGTCACGTAATTTTAACGCACCTAAACAGTCTGCTGCGGCTGCTTGAACATCTGGTTCAGGATCATGAAGTAAACCCCGTAAAATATTCAAGG
>JANMGZ010000714.1:0-8339 GCA_031374905.1 Dolichospermum sp. OTE_70_metabat_362_sub | reverse complement strand
CCAAATTATAGCGTTAATTTAAAGCACAGAGATATAGAATTTTCGACAACGATGTTAGTAGATTCTGGTGCTGAATTGAGTTTGATTTCCAAGAAAGTAGGTCAAGATTTAGGTTATGCTTTAGCTGATGCTGAATCCATTTTATTAGCAGAAACCATAGGTGGCAAAGTTGAGTATGTTTTGCGTAATGTAGAAATGACCATTGATGGACACAATTTTATTGCTTCTGTCGCATGGTTACAAACTAATACAGGTGGAGAACAATTACTATTAGGTCGAGAAGTTGTATTTGATAAATTCAATATTGAATTTAGACAAGCTGAGGAGAAAATCATTTTTACATGGCGGAACGAAAGTAAAAGTAATTCATAAATTACCAATTGTCTATTGTTGAAAGGCAACGATAAGACACTGTTGGGAAAATATTTCTTCATGAAAATACATGATCTGTGGGAAACTCATCAACAAAGATAGTATTATAAAGGATTGTTTCACTGTGTAACCTTTCCTTAGCCTGTCAATATGTCAGAAAATCTAGCTGCTTCTTTAAACGATGTGCTTCCAAACGCTCACAATAGCCAGAATACTATCCGCATTCGGGGCGCTAGGCAGCATAATCTGAAAAATATTGATTTGGAATTGCCCCGCGATCGCTTGATTGTTTTTACTGGCGTTTCCGGTTCTGGTAAGTCCTCTTTGGCGTTTGATACCATTTTCGCCGAAGGACAACGCCGTTATGTGGAATCCCTCAGTGCCTACGCTCGGCAATTTTTGGGACAGTTGGATAAACCTGATGTGGAAGCTATCGAAGGTTTAAGTCCGGCAATTTCCATTGACCAAAAATCAACTTCCCATAATCCCCGTTCAACAGTGGGAACGGTAACGGAAATTTATGATTATTTGCGGTTGTTATATGGTCGCGCTGGTGAACCCCATTGTCCCCTGTGCGATCGCTCTATTGCCCCTCAGACGATTGACCAGATGTGCGATCGGATTATGGAACTTCCCGACCGTACCCGCTTCCAAATTCTAGCCCCTGTAGTCCGCGGGAAAAAGGGAACTCACCGGAAATTAATTTCTGGTTTAGCCGCGCAAGGATTTGTCCGTTTGCGGGTAAATGGAGAGGTGCGAGAGCTATCAGATTCCATCGAGTTAGATAAAAATAACACACATACTATAGAACTGGTTATTGATAGGTTAGTTAAAAAAGATGGTATTCAAGAGCGTTTGGTAGATTCTCTATCAACTTGTCTTAAGCAATCTCACGGCATTGCCACAATCGAGGTATTAAAAGATACATTGGACAAGATAGCGCTAGAGCGGTCTGATAGTAAGTATATAGCAACTGAGGCAGAAAATCAAGGTATTTCAGAACAAGAATTACCCACAGAAATGGTATTTTCGGAAAACTTTGCTTGTCCCGAACATGGGGCGGTAATGGAAGAATTATCCCCGCGGTTGTTTTCTTTTAATTCCCCTTATGGTGCTTGTCCCCATTGTCATGGGATTGGAACTTTAAGAAGATTTTCGCCGGAGTTGGTTGTCCCTAACCCAGATTCGCCGATGTATGCAGCGATCGCTCCTTGGTCAGAAAAGGAAAACTCCTATTATTTGGAGTTGTTATATGCTGTAGGGTTGAATTATGGCTTTGAGTTACAAACTCAATGGGGGAAGTTGACACCAGAACAGCAAAAAGTGGTTTTGTATGGAGAAGAAAACAAGAAAACCACAGAAGAGAAAAAGCAAACTTTCAAAGGTGTAATTCCCATTTTACAAAGACAGTATGAAGGGGGAACAGAGTTAGTTAAACAGAAATTAGAAGAATATTTAATTGACCAACCCTGCGAAGTTTGTGGTGGGAAAAGATTAAAACCAGAAGCCTTAGCTGTGAAGTTGGGACAATATGGGATTTTAGATTTTACCAGCGTTTCCATTCGAGAATGTCAGGAAAGAATCGAAAAATTGAAATTGAGTGCTAGACAAACCCAAATAGCTGATTTAGTTCTCAGAGAAGTTAGAGCTAGATTACAATTTTTATTAGATGTTGGCTTAGATTATCTCACCTTAGATCGTCCCGCCATGACATTATCAGGTGGAGAAGCCCAACGTATTCGGTTAGCGACACAAATCGGTTCAGGACTAACAGGAGTTCTTTACGTTTTAGATGAACCAAGTATTGGTTTACATCAAAGAGATAACGGAAAATTACTCAAAACATTAACCAAATTACGCGACTTAGGAAATACCTTAATAGTTGTCGAACATGACGAAGAAACTATCCGCGCTGCTAACTATATAGTTGATATTGGGCCTGGGGCCGGAATTCATGGCGGAAATATTATTTCTCAAGGTAGTTTTGAGGATTTATTAAATGCTGAAGAATCTTTAACTGGTGCTTATTTATCAGGAAGAAGAGTCATCACTACCCCAGCCAAAAGAAGAGAAGGAAACGGACGGGCTTTAACTATTAGAAATGCCCATCGTAATAACTTACAAAATATAGATGTAGAAATTCCCTTGGGGAAACTTGTTTCTGTGACAGGTGTTTCTGGTTCAGGAAAATCTACCTTAATCAACGAATTACTTTATCCAGCCTTACAACATCATCTCCTGAAAAAAGCCCCAGCACCCAAAGATATAGATGAAATAAAAGGTTTAAACTGCGTTGATAAGGCAATCGTTATTGACCAATCACCCATTGGGAGAACTCCCCGTTCTAACCCCGCAACCTATACAGGAGTTTTCGATATCATTCGTGATGTTTTTTCCCAAACTGTAGAAGCCAAAACCAGAGGTTATAAACCTGGACAATTTTCTTTTAATGTTAAAGGTGGAAGGTGCGAAGCTTGTAGTGGGCAGGGTGTAAATGTCATTGAAATGAATTTTCTTCCTGACGTTTATGTGCAATGTGAAATTTGTAAAGGTGCGAGATATAACCGCGAAACTCTTCAAGTTAAATATAAGGATAAATCAATTTCTGATGTTCTGAATATGACGGTTGAAGAAGCATTAGCTTTCTGTCAAAATATTCCTAAAGCTGTAACTAGATTACAAACATTAGTTGATGTCGGTTTAGGTTATGTGCAATTAGGACAACCAGCCACAACTTTATCTGGTGGGGAAGCGCAACGGGTGAAATTAGCAACGGAATTATCTCGACGCGCGACTGGGAAGACACTTTATTTAATAGATGAACCAACTACAGGGTTATCTTTTTATGATGTTCACAAATTATTGGATGTTTTACAAAGATTAGTGGATAAAGGAAATTCCATTTTAGTGATTGAACATAATTTAGATGTAATTCGTTGTTCTGATTGGGTAATAGATTTAGGACCAGAAGGAGGAGATAAAGGCGGAGAACTTATTGCTGCGGGAACACCAGAAGATGTGGCAAAAAATCCTCGTTCTTATACTGGTCAATATTTACAACAGGTCTTGGCACAATATCCTGCAATTGTCTAAATTAGGATGTTGAGAATTTAAGGATTTAGAGGTTAATCAAAATGATCAACCTCTAAGATAGAAGGTTGGGTTTCACTATCTTCAACCCAACCTACAATAAATGTTGTTTTACATGAAGGAAAAGGTAGAGCCTTAATTACCTATTACCTGTTTTAACCAATTAATAATTTCACTATTAACAATATCTGGAACTTCATCATGGGGACAATGACCAGCACCGGGAATAGGGACAATTTTAATATCTTGGCCATTTTCTCGCGCTGCTTCATAGATATTCGCTCCCGTGATTGGTGTCCAAGGATCTTCCGCACCCCAAATTACTAATAAGGGAAATTTTAACTTAGGTAATAATTCCTCTGGACTAGGGCCTGGAGGTGCAGTGAGAATAGAAGCAAAAACTTCTTGCGCTCCTGGGTCACAAGATGGTAAATAAAGTAAATCTACAAGTTCATCGGTAACGGCATTGCGATCGCTATATACTTGATATAAAGTCCGACGAATTTGCGATTTTTGACGAATCCGGTTAAAGACGAATTTACCAGTAACTGGGTTAGCCACTAATTTGTTAAAAGTTGCCATGACAACTCGCAAAACTGGATTTAATTCATGAGGACGGTGACTCAAACCACCAGCAGAGTTAATTAATACTCCTCCCGCCGCAATTTCTGAATATTCTGTTAAAAGAATTAAACTTAAAAGTGCGCCAATGGAATTACCAATAAATATTGCTGGTGTTTGAATATGTGCGTTGTGAAAATCTTTTAATAATTCTGCCCACAATTCCATGTTATATTCTATAACAGCTTTATCAGAACCACCAAATCCCAACAAATCTAAAGCAAACACCTGATAACCAGCAGCAGCTAGAACTGGGATATTTTTGCGCCAATGACCAATGGAAGCGCCAAAACCGTGAATTAGCACTAAAGGCTGACCTGTACCCATGACAGTATATTCAATTCTGTAATTTCGCCATATCCAAATCTGTTTTTGTAATGTCTGCAAATCCTGGATTGTAGTTGTCATTTGTTAAGATTCCTAAATTATTATTTATTTATATTATAGTCAAAATGATTTAATTGTTTGATTCTATAGGTAGGAGTAAAGCAAAAGCTAAACCTCTACACATTATTATCAGTTATCAATTGTCAATCATCACTTGCCTCTTCCCTATCTGACAAAAGTAATATAAAATGCCCTGTGTTACCAGTACGTTTCCCTAGCATCAAAAATTTTTGATCTAGAGAACATTAGTCCATTGGCCAGGTGCGAGATAAAATACTATGAATCCCATTAATTTAAGTTGGAGTAAGCTGGTTGTTACAGCCGTTTCTGTTGTGGCATTATCGCCAATATCTTCTGCATTAGCAGGATCAAAACTTTCTTCCCCAGTTGCATCAAAATTGGGTAATTTTCCCCAAATGCAACTTTTAGCAAATCAATCTGACGGTGAAGCAATTAATATTCCCGTTAATACAAGTTTTTCACCAGAGAAAAAATCAGCCTTCACGCTTTATATATGGCAACCTGGTGGGACAATAAAAGAAGTAATTGCCCGGATTTCTATTAAGAGTAAATATGGTAATAAATATCGCCAAGAAAGGTTTTTAGGTGATTATAAATATAAGATTAAGCAAAAGGCTAAGTTTGTTAAAGGATTTAAATTAGGCGATCGCATTGTGATCCGTTTATATGATACTAATAATCGCTTTATTGGTTACAGTGAATTTGTCTGTTTACCCGAAAATACTGCGGTTAATTTGATTTTATCAGCTAATCCCACAGAAGATAAAGTAGTTCGCACCTTTTATGGTTTTGATGTCAATAATGATAGCATTGTTGATAATACTAATGCCTACGACTATTTCACGGAAATTAATAACCAAAAAGTTACTTTCCTCAATAGTTCGGAAAAGATCAATATTGTCCAATATCAAGCCGCAGGATTTGCTAAAGTTACTACCACTGGTGCTTATCCTACTTCCTTTAGCGAAGGTGATTTTGCTGTAGTGGGTAAATCTATAAATGCTTTTGATTCTACCTTAGCAAAAGCCTTAACAGCTAATCCTGGTAGTTTGGTAAAGTTGACTCCAATCAGTACAAACTCCAGTTTTGAACTGGGCAAATTATTAAGTGAATATCGGCAAATAGGCGTAGCCAAAGGTATTCAAGTCTCATTTTCTGATATTTCCAAAAACTATTGGGCTAGGGAATATATTGCTGAATTAGCAGCAATGGAAGTAATTGGTGGATTTCCTGATGATTCTTTCCGTCCGAATGCACCGGTAACTCGTGCCGAATTAGCCGCCCTTTTGCAAAAAGTCTTTATTAAAAGTAAAGTTAGAAAAGCAATTGATTTTAAAGATGTTCCTCAGAAATATTGGGCTTATGATGCCATTCGAGAAACTTATGAAATGGGCTTTTTCACTATTCTCAACAGCAAAAACTTTAACCCCACACAAAAGCTGAATCGTCTAGATGTTTTAATAACTTTAGCCAAAGGACTGAATTATAAATTTACAGGTTCAACAGCAAACATCCTTTCAGTTTATAGTGATGCTTCTAGCATTAGAAACGAACATCGTAATTTTATTGCTGCATTAACAGAAAATAATGTAATTACTAATTATCCTAATAAGAAATTGCTAAATACTAAAAAAGTTGCCACCAGAGCAGATGTTTGTGCTTTACTATATCGGGCAATGGTGAGTGCTGGTGAAGTTGCGGATTTACCTACAAAATAAAGCAGACAAATCAATAATTGATCATTGCTTATAAATTGAGGGCGCAGACCCTGCGCCCCTACAGGCTTTACGTTACGGATAGAATTTAAGGATTCATCCATTTTGGGTATAATTACAAGTACAGGTAATTTTACAAAGTTGTGGAATATCGTGATTACAAAAAATAAACAAGTCCCAGCACAGAAATCTGTAATCAAAGGCAAACAGACTGTAGTATTCCCAAGTATTTTGCAGAAAACGCTGCTAGAAGAACTGCGTTGCGGTTATGGAAACTGCTCCTATAGCGGCTGTTATTGTCAAAAATATGAAGGTAATGCCAGCACTTGTCAAAATTCAGGCTGTGGACACAGCTATGATCAACACTGGTAATACTTGACCCTTGATCACCACACAGGTTACAAATTTTATGCCTATCATCAGAGATTATTGTGCCGGCATGGATGTGGCTATGGGCTACAATCCCCTCACAGGTGAGATATACGATACCTATGTGGATTATGGAGACTTAGTTCCCGCTGGTAAGCAGACTGGACAAACAGCCGATTTGTTATTCAAACGAGTCACATCTAGTGCTGAACTGAGTAGCGTCTTAGGAATTGATTTTGAGGCAAATCTGAACGCTTCCTGGTTTCAGGGAAGTGGTTCTGTGAAAGCTAAAGCTGTGAGTGATTTTAGCCAAAAATCTAACGAATATTCTACCTTTTCCGTGCTGTATGTCAAAGTCCGAGACATTGAAAAAAACCTGAAAATTGTTGATTTGAGTCCCAGAATAATTAAGTTTATCAATGAAAATGGAATAGATGAATTTTATCGGCGGGCGGGTTATGAATATATCTCTGGAATAATTACAGGTGGTGAATTCGTCAGTACCATTGAGATTATTTCTAGTGATAGGGAAACTAAGGAAAAAATGGATGCGGAACTGAGCGCCCAAATTTCCTATAGCAATGTTACTTCTATTGATGCTAAGGCTGAAATAAAGTCTAGATTTGCCAACCTAGCAAAATATAGCAATGTGCGAATTGAGGCTCGTTGTTATCGCACAGGTGGTGCTGGGGCGCTGGTAACAACTCCCGCAGATGCTCTAGAATATGCAGTCAATTTTCCAGATTCGGTGCGAAAATCGGCGAGTATTTTGCAGGTACTTTGCAAACCTTATCACGATTTGCTATCTTTTCCTACGGCAATGCAAGCGATCGATATGATGACTTTGCAAAAGAAAACACGGGTATTGCAAGGTCTTTGGGAGCGCTCACAGCAGATTTCTAAACAAATTGCTGATGTGGAATATATTCTTCTAAATCCACAGCAATTTGCTCAGGTAAATGAGGCTGTTTTAAGAACAGGAAAAGCCCAGTTAGAACATCAGTTAGAAGAAGTTAATGATCAAGCAATCCAGTTTGCTAAAAACTCCATAAAATCAGTTAATGTTCTTGATTTTCCCCCCATTCCTTTAGCTTTACCAATGCGCTTAAAGTCAGCCGTGGGACAGGATTATACTAAATTACAAGATTTACTCGCTGCTAATAACTGGAAAGAAGCGGATGCGGAAACGCTACGAGTAATGTTAGCGGTAGCGAATCGAGAAGAAGAAAATTGGTTAGATTCTAATAGTATTGATAATTTTCCCTGTGAAGACCTTCGCACTATTGACCAGTTGTGGGTAAAATACAGTAACAGGCGTTTTGGTTTTTCTGTGCAGAAACGGATTTATCAAAGTCTTGGGGCGAGAATCATTGTTGACAAGGAAGGTTGGAAAAAAGAAGGCGTAGTACGTCACAACTATGACATTTTTTCTTACCTTGGAGACAGAGTAGGATGGAGGGAAAAAAAAGAATGGTTGTATTACAAAGATATTGTCTTTGATGCAGTATTACCAGTAGGTTTTCTCCCAAGATGTCCTTATAATTGGCAAAATTCGTGGTATCTTGGCGAATGCTGTACTCCTCTTCTGATCTATGTAAGGATGGAAACTTGTAAACTGTAAAATCTAAAGGCTACAGAAAACTATTAAAACTTGTAACCAAGTAATTTTCCACGAAGTATTGGGCGTTATGGGTTTATTATACCTGACACCCCCTTAAAAAAAGTCAAAAATGTAGTACAACATGGGTTGAATTACAAACAAAT
>JANMGZ010000705.1:0-4044 GCA_031374905.1 Dolichospermum sp. OTE_70_metabat_362_sub | reverse complement strand
GCTCAGAACTTAGCCAAGTTAGGTTGGTCTAGTGCCAAAATTCTAGAGTTTTATTATCCTGGCACTAAAATTAAAGGAACTAATACCGCAGGGCGGAATTAGGAGTCAATGAACAATTAAATAATGTTGTCCTAAGTAACTGGGGAATTGGTAAAACTTCTACTCGGAAGCCAATCCCCAATTCCCTTTTTGTAATGAATTCTTGGTGCTAAAACTTAGTAAAGTTCTTCTTCTTTGTGGGTTTGGATGGTGACATCAGAACTAGGATAAGCAACACAGGTTAATACATATCCAGCAGAGATTTGATCATCATCTAAGAAGGATTGATCAGATTGGTCAACCGTACCGGAGACAATTTTACCTGCACAGGTAGAGCAAGCACCAGCACGACAGGAGAAGGGTAGGTCAAATCCAGCTTCTTCCGCTGCATCTAGAATATATTCATCATCGGGACACTCAATTTTAGTTTCATTACCTTCTAGGTCTACTAGAGTAACGCTGAAAGTAGCCATTTAATTATCCTCTCTTGTGAAATCGGCAGTATAAGTGTTTTTAGCAAATGTTACGGCTACTCTGATCGGATTAGCCGCCGGTTTAAATTTGCTTCAATTCTGATACTAAGGGAAAAGTTAAAATTTATAACAGAAAGTTGACCCCGATTAGTAATGAAATTTAGTTACTTATTACCAATAAGTTTTCGTTATATAAAATACGCGCTGGGATAGATGTGATCGAACTTGGCCTACCAAGTTGTTGTTTCGGCATAAGTAATGTGGTGATAGATAAATGATCACTATCTGTCAGTGTAAATTTACAAGAGAAGGCAACAGGGCAGGAGGCAGGATACTAGTATCATGGAGGCGTTAGATATTTGATGTGGGCTTGTTGATAAAATACTAATGGCATTAAATCCAAACATTAAAAACTGGTAATAAATTCATGGACAATTACGCTCTACCTTTATCCACGCACAGTATTAGGGTGGGTTTAGTGGGTACTGGCTATGCGGCTAAACTCAGGGCTGAGGCGTTATTACAAGATCCTCGAACTGATTTAATAGCCATAACTGGCAATCCTCAAAGAACAGCAGCTTTAGCCCAAGAATACGCAACTGTGGCCATGAATTCTTGGCAAGAATTAGTAGGACGAGAAGATTTAGATATCGTGGTTATCTGCACCATTAATCGAGATCATGGTAAAATTACTCGTGCTGCCCTATCTAGCGGTAAGCACGTCATTGTTGAATATCCTCTATCTGTAGATGTGAAAGAAGCTGAAGAACTGATTGCTTTAGCGAAAACAGTCAATAAACTGCTGCACGTCGAACACATTGAACTCTTGGGTGGTTGGCATCAAACTTTAAAACAACACTTAGACCAAATTGGTGATTTGTTTTATGTCCGCTATAGTACCCTCAATTCCCAACATCCAGCCCCGCGCAAGTGGACCTATGATCATGAGATGTTTGGCTTTCCTTTGATTGGGGCATTATCTCGGTTACATCGTCTGATTGATTTGTTTGGTAAAGTTTTCACGGTTAACTGTCATCAAAGATATTGGCAAACTGATTCTGATTATTACCAAACCTGTTTATGTTCGGCTCAAGTATGCTTTGAGAGTGGATTATTGGCACAGGTAATTTATGGGAAGGGTGAAACCTTGTGGCAGTCAGAACGTAAATTAGAAGTTCAAGGTGAAAAAGGGGAGATAATTCTAGATGGTGATACAGGAATGCTGGTATTAGCAGAAGGAACAAAATTGATTGAAGTGGGTACTCGTCGGGGTTTATTTGCCAAAGATACGACTATGGTATTAGACCATTTATTTGATGGTAGTCCCTTATATATCACCGCAGAACAAAGTTTGTATACTTTGAAGGTAGCAGATGCTGCACGCAGGGCGGCAATAACTGGATTAACTATATTTTTAAAAGAGTAGATAGAAAATTGATGAAAACCGAAACCATAGTCATTTTATCCCAGCGAGAAATCGAAAAAATGCGTCGCGCTGGCAGCTTGGCCGCTAAGTTGTTGCAACATTTAGAACCTTTGGTAAAACCGGGGGTAAGTACCCTGCAATTGAATGATGAAGCGGAAAAATGGACTTTACAGCACGGAGCGAAAAGCGCTCCTTTAGGTTATAAAGGTTATCCTAAATCTATTTGTACCAGTGTGAATGAGGTGATTTGTCATGGTATTCCCAATGCTAAACAAATTCTCAAGGATGGAGACATTATTAATATAGATGTTACACCGATTGTTGAGGGTTATCATGGTGATACATCGAAAACATTTTTGGTTGGTAATCCTACCCCTAAAGCCCAAAAGTTAGTAGAAGTAACCCAAGAGTGTCTACGGTTGGGAATTGCCCAGGTAAAACCAGGGGCGAAAATTGGGGATATTGGGGCAGCGATTCAAGAGTATGCGGAGTCTTTCGGCTTTTCGGTGGTGCGAGATTTTGTCGGCCACGGCATTAGCAATATTTTCCATACTGCACCGGATGTTCCTCATTATGGCATTAGGGGTAGAGGGAAGAAACTTAGAGCCGGGATGGTGTTTACTATTGAACCAATGATTAATGAAGGCACTCATGAAGCCGAAATGTTGAATGATGGTTGGACTGCGGTAACAAGCGATCGCTTACTCTCTGCTCAATTTGAGCATACCATTGCTGTCACGGAGGATGGCGTAGAAATTCTGACTTTACCAGAAAATTTATAGAAGGAGTCACCACTTCGGCTTCGCTCAGTGACCAGTCAGGAATAAGGAGGGGAAAACGCTTTTTACTATTAACGAATTTGGACGTTGATTTGATAGGTTTTTAAGGGCGGAATATTTCTTTCCCAGGGACGTAAATAATGAAGCTCTAGCACTGTTGAACCTGAATTTTGGGCTAAAAACCGAAAAACTTGATTTTCAGATGCTCCTGGGGCTTCTGCTTCTATTGGTTTTAATACTGAATCTCCTAAAGATTTGAGTTGATGAGGATCATTTTTAATAATCTGCCAACTATAGCCTATTCCTGGGTTGGTTAACAATTCAACAATCATAATATTACCTTTTTGAATAATAATCTGACTGTTATTGTTAGTATCATTGATAGTGATTTCTGAGTTAGGCATGAGAGGAGTAGAAGCATTACTAGCCTGAAAAATAATCGTCAAGGTAGTTAGCAGAGAAATAATCAAGAAGACTCGCTTGGTAAAAGCCATAATTTCCATCTACCTGGTCGAGTGAATTAAACAAAATCAACTTACAGCAATTCTCGATCTAATGAAACACAATGGAGGGCGCAAGCCCTGCGCCCCTACCGATTTTGCGATAAAAAAATGTACATCACAACATCAGGAAGTGCTGTAAAATCTAAAATCTAAAATCTAAAATCTAAAATTCCCAGTCAGATAAAACTCGCGCTTTACCCAACCTAAAATCAAAAAATTATCGAGAGATGTTTTTGGAATTAACTTTAATTAATTCTGGGTTTATTTGGAAGAGGGGGAATTTTTTCAACAAATCAGGAGATACTTTATAAAAGTTGCTTCTGGCTTGAGTCCAAGCTGCGCCATAACCGATGCTATTACTGTTATAGCCAATCCACATATAACCATTGTCACCCCAACCTGTACCCCAAGAATTCTTGATTAACCAGGCTTGTTTTTGATCATCCCAACCAATGAGGGTAACACCATGATTGATAGGACCGCTTGCTTGTTCGTTAAATACACCACTAACATAACCTTGGAAAGCGGGAGTAACTCGCACAGCAACTGTTAATGGTCCATATTTACACATAGCCAGTTTCATTTCTGCAACTGTGGGAATTCCACCATTTGGTTTGACATATCCCCAAGCTATCGAACGGTAGGGAGTCGCTACACTGGGATTGTAGGGATTATTGGTTGCGGTGTAGGGTACGGTGGCTTCGGTTGCTGTGCCTTTGCTAATGAGGAAATCAAATGCTTTAGACCACCAACCACCACCACAGCTACCAGCGCCACCCCAGTTAATAATTGCCTGTTCGGAAGCATCAGCAGCGGTGTTGTTG
>JANMGZ010000701.1:0-3987 GCA_031374905.1 Dolichospermum sp. OTE_70_metabat_362_sub | reverse complement strand
GGTTATTAGCCCGGAAATTCATTTCTGGGCGGGTGTGAAAGCAAACAGATCAGCAATTTCTAGCCTAACCATTCGACTGACTCACGGCAAGATTGACATCTTTGAGCATTGCTAAACCCCTACGAAAGATGTTGTTTCTTCCAATTACAAATTAATAACAAATGCTTAAATTTATTCGTTCCGATTTATCTCAACTTAATGCTTACAAAGCTCACCCCGGTAGTGATAGTGCCGAACCTGTGGCTATTCAATTTGACCGATTAGATACTAATGAAAGTCCCTTAGATTTACCACCAGAAATCAAAGAAAAATTAGCTTGGACATATCAGCAAGTTATTGAAACTAATCGTTATCCTGATGGTGGACACGAAACTCTTAAAAATGCTATTTGCCAATATGTCAATGAATCAGCACATCTAGCAAATTCAACTTTTACATCTGCAAATATTTCCGTCGGTAATGGTTCAGATGAATTAATTAGATCCTTATTAATTGCCACCTGTTTAGGAGGAGAAGGTTCTATATTAGTCGCCAATCCTACCTTTTCCATGTATGGGATTTTAGCCCAGACTTTAGGCATTCCTGTGGTTACAGTTGGGAGAAATCAAAACAACTTTGAAACTGATTTAGCAGCCGCAAAATTCGCTATTATCCAAACACAAAATCCTCCTATTCGTGTCGTTTTTGTTGTTCATCCTAATTCCCCCACCGCTAACTGTTTAACAGTAGCAGAACTAGAATGGTTAAAAAGTTTACCTGAAGAGATTTTAGTAGTTATTGATGAAGCTTACTTTGAATTTAGTCAAACTACCTTAGCAGCGGAATTATTACAACATCCGAACTGGATAATATTACGCACCTTTTCCAAAGCCTTCCGTCTGGCAGCCATGCGTGTAGGTTATTGTATCGCACATCCAGATGCGATCGCTATTTTAGAAAAAGTCCGTCTTCCTTACAATCTTCCCAGCTTTTCTATCGCTGCGGCCCTTATGGCTTTAGAAAATCGGCAACTTTTACTAGAGTCCATTCCCCAAACCCTTAGTGAAAGAACCAAAATGATCACAGCTTTATCAGCACATCCAACCTTAGAAATTACACCCAGCGATACCAACTTTATTTACTTGCGGATTAAAACTGATGAATCTCCCTCACCAACTACAGTTTTAACAAATCTCAACCAAAAACTCAGAAGTCAAGGTACTCTCATCAGACTTCTAGCTAATGCTTTAAGAATCACCATTGGCACACCAGCAGAAAATATCCGCACATTACAACGAATACAATCAGCTTTACAATAATCAGGACTAATTACTACCCATTAGTTATCTAAATCAGTACCTACCCGGCGAACTATTACTACAGTTTGTGTTAATACACCTACTAACATAGCAAAAGCCTCATCGGGAATACAAGCCAATGTTTCAGCAGGAAAAAAAACTTCAAACTGATCAAGAATCTTTTGTACTCGTTGTTTAGCAACTGGATTCTCTGTAATTTGTTTAATTAAGCGAATCCATTGTCTTCTAATCAAGTAGGCTTTTTGACGATCTTCATGGGATTCAGGAGTCAATAAAGATAGATTGCCTATGGGTAAAATCCCTTGGCAATCACTATCATAATCTCCACCAATTGCTGCTCCAGGTCCGGCAAACTCTGCATGGTATTCTTTAAAGAGTATTAACCCATTTCTTTTCCGACTATTAACCACAAGAACCTGGCCACCATGAATCATTGTGAGGATTTTAGAGCCATTGTATTGCTCAGTTCTCTCTGACATGGTAATTTGGTGACTAACACTGCTTTGAATGTAACAATCTAGTACAGTAGTAGATTGATAGCGTCTACGCTTTTCGCTATCCATATTATGTTAATGTTTGCATAGTTTTACTGAAAGATATACTTTATAGAAGTAGCAATTGCTGTTGAATGTATAAGTGTTAATTTTTTTCTTAAAATTATTTTGAACAGTATAATTTATTTCAGGAATAAACACGCATTGTTCAGTCATTTCAATTATCCTATTTTATGGGATTAACGCCAAATTTAAATCAATCTAGCGTAATCTTTATTTAAAGTTTTTGTAAAGATAGACCCTAAAAATATGAAGTAGAGAACAAGAAACAAGGCATCCCTATATTCATTAGAGTATGTGGGGAAATTTACATAGCAATTGACTACTCCGTTATTTCTTGCTACGACAAGGGAACAGGTAACACAGAAGAGGTTTTGGAAGATTTCACTTTTCGTTATATGTTACTCTCTCAGAAGCCGCTTCCCTTACAAAAGGCAGGAGTTAAGAGGCAGGGGGCAGAAGGTTATGAGTGTCAATTAAAACTTTAGTTCTGGGTTTAAAGAAAGAATTATACAGAAGACGCGCAGCGTGTTAGCGTAGCGGCACGTTAGCGTAGCGGCACGTTAGCGGTAGCGTCTCGCAGAGAAGTGCAGTATAAAGCGCCTGGCTTCAATCCCACTATGAGTAAGGGTGGGTTTCTCCTAGTTCGTGCCTTCTGAATTAATTATTAATTAGCTTATATATGTTTATGTAAGAGTATTTGACGTGAGCGATTGAGGAAAAGTGTATTCCAAGGAGATTCAACTTTACATACTTGATATGCCAACTTAAAATAAAGCTGACGGGCGTAATGATTGTTTTCTAAAACATGGAGATACAAATCTTGAAATCCCCATTCTTGAGAAATTTGCTCACAACGAATCAGTAAACTAGAACCTACACCCAATCTCCGATAACTTGGGTGAACAGCTAAATTAGACAGATACAGAAAAGCCGGATTTACACTAGTCCAAGAATCATTAAACCTGACACCCATTTCGATAGTTCCCACAATTTTCTGATCTTCCGTTGCCGCATCAACGGCAACCAAACAAATATGATGGGGTATGGGAGACCTAAGACGATGCCTTAAATCTTCGTAAATACCGACACGAAGCAAAGGGAAAGCCCAACCCCATAAACCCTCCTGAGAGTGAAAGCTTTCAGCCACAATTTGGGCAATATTTATGAAATCATCAAGTGTAGCTATCCGAATATGGAGTTGTCCCACAGGGAGAATAACAGTTTCTGGGCTTGGTTGGGGTGGGGTAGGGTTAAAAAACCAGGATTTCAAAGCTAGTTGGGGATTAATTTGATTAAGTAGGTTAGCGTTAAAGATTGTCGTTATGACAAGGGAATAGAGAAGACTTTATTTTTCGTTATTTTTGCCAATCATAAGTAAATGGTATCTCAAGT
Source organism: Dolichospermum sp. OTE_70_metabat_362_sub (assembly GCA_031374905.1). Taxonomy (GTDB): domain Bacteria; phylum Cyanobacteriota; class Cyanobacteriia; order Cyanobacteriales; family Nostocaceae; genus Dolichospermum. The sequence goes on along the minus strand of JANMGZ010000701.1, from coordinate 740 downwards.
CAACAATTAGTTAATCATCATGTAGCTATATTGACACTCTCAGCAGCTAAAGCCGCTGAGATTTTTGAATCAAAGACATGACGCTCATATCTGGGGACGCTTTGTGATTGAGCTTTACCTAACGAAAATCTTGTAACTTATCATCAAAGTAGTAAAATACATCTAAACCTCGTCCAAGTTGAGAACTGGAGTTTTTTACAAGGGAACAGGGAACAGTATAGGATTTGAAAATAAAACCTGATCAGGAAAAAACTATGAATTCCCAAGTAACCACGGTTTAAATCAAGTATTTTAGCGGATGAGGGCTAAAACTTCCCCTAATTGTCAACTGAAGAAACTGATAGTATAGTTACTGAGTAGTAGATACTGGAATAATAAACCATAATAATACTCAATTGTGAAAAAACAAGTTACAGAAAATTACAACTTGCCTTACTATTATTTTTGATTGCTTAATTTGGAAAGAGGTATTTGTTTAATAGTATACTTTGATAGTAAGTCAAACTAATGTATCATTCATAACGCTACCATCTTTAATCAAAATGCAACTAGTGAAAAAGTGCTAGTACAAATGCTGAAATGGACAAACTCAATGTATAGCTTATTGCCACATATTCACGAACCTCATAGTAATTTGTTGATCAACAAATACTTACAGGGGTTAAAATCCCAAATAGTGGGTAATGAGGTGATAAAAGTCTCTATCCTGCCCTATCGTTAGTCATGTAGCTAAAACAAAC
>JANMGZ010000676.1:0-4205 GCA_031374905.1 Dolichospermum sp. OTE_70_metabat_362_sub | reverse complement strand
CGCCGACATTATTTTTTTTGGGTTGACTTGTCATAACAGTATTGAGGTTTGATTTAAATGAGTGAACAGCCCGATGACATTAATTTAATGAACCATTACAAATTCAGTAACAATCGCCAGATGTAGCTTCTCGCTACTTCTCTAGAGGGAGTTTTTGCAATAATTCGGTTAAACGGGGGTAATCAGTAAGATATAAGTAGCCAACTAAGGTTTCTAAACCAGTTGCCTGTTGATAAATTTCGGGATTTAATCGTTTATGACGACTCGTAGCAGAGTTACGACCTCTGCGAACAATTTCTAATTCGTTACTCCTCAAGTAAGGAGTTAACATTCGCAAATGTAGCGCTTGTGTTTCTGCTCTTACCTGATCCACTACTGAACGATGGTAATTTTCCAATCGCCGTGGTGGCCACAGATAAATCATTCTAACATATAATTCATAAATTGCATCTCCCAAGTAAGCTAAGGCTGAAGGAGACAGTTGTTTTATTTGGGCTGGGGATATTTGCTGGGGCAGTTGCGTCGCATTTACCAACCATGAGTCAATATCTGATGAATGCTGTGTAGCAGTTTCATCCTCTTCGTGTTGGTCTATTTCCTCCTTCGACTTCACAGATTAATCATTCCTTAAAAAAGCACTACATCGGGAGACAATTTTTGTAAACATTACTCTAATTGAAAAAGTAAGGCTAGTGTACTTAGCATATTCTAAACTAGCAAAAATTACCAAAAATTACTTATATTGTTTTCTTGACATTCGGGGCTATGCTCGAAGGTACTAATTAATTTACCTAAAATCCTCATACAACTAGGGCTTGAGGATTTAGTAAATAATTAATCAGAGGAATTACGGAAGAATCCCATGAGATATTTTATTTTTTTAAGTTTCCCATTCTCAGAGCGATATGCTTTGTTAATTGTACATTAAATTCTTCTTATTGTTTGTGTCAAGTTTAACTGAGATACTCTTGAATCAGGGAACTGTAGCGGTTATTAGTTAAATAAAGTACAAGATAATACGGAAAAATTTAGCATTACTGGTCTTGCAGTTTACTGACTATATCTTACTCAACTGCATACTGCCATCATTAACATTTATGGAATAACCAAAATACGCCTTATGTTGAGTTGGAGACTCGAAGAACGCAATCTCCTCATAAGGCTAGGACTTGCGGGTAAACTGAAGTCTGAAACCCTTAAAATGGAATGCTTCTAGCCGCACAAATATCCAAAAGATATTTTTCCAGCTTTGAGTAAAATCAATTATTATCAATCTAATAAACCTGATTCTTTCAATTTCGCTAACGCATCTTCAGCAGCAGCTTTTTCTGCATCTTTTTTATTGCGTCCTTGTCCTGTTCCGTGCAATTCGTATATTCCATTAACTACTTCAAATACCTCAGATACAAATATTGGTGCGTGAGAGGGTCTTCCGTCAACTGGTTCTGTAATATATTTGGGGGGAGTTGTGTTACCTTTGCCTTGAACCCATTCTTGAAACCGATTTTTAGAATCTACATTTGAACGAATTTCTACAATGTGTTCTGAGGCGGAATCAAATAATTCTTTAACTATGGGACGCAGTGGTTCAACATTACAATTATTATCTAAATAATAAGCACCAACAACTGCTTCAAAGGTGCTACTGAGTAAATTAGGATTGTGATATCCTCCATCTAAAATTGCACCTTGTCCTAATCGCATTCTAAAATCTAAACCTACCTCAATGGCAAATTTTGCTAGTTGTTTTTCTTCTACTAATGCGGAACGACGACGAGTTAATTCATCTTCTCCTTTTTTTGGGTGAAGACGATAAAGGTATTCTCCACTCAAGAAGTTAAGGATAGCATCACCCAAAAATTCTAAGCGCTCGTTATGTTCCCCTTCTCCTGGTTTTTCGTTAACATAAGAACGGTGGGTTAATGCTTGACGCAGGAGTTTTTCATTATTGAATGTGAGAAGTTTGTGCATTTTGATCTTTTATTTTTTAGGGAATTATTGAAAAAAACAAAAAACCGCAAGGTGCGGTTATCATAAACCAGTTATATCAATAAACTGGAATTATCAAGACAAATTCAGGCTGGTATTTTATCTAATTCTTTTAAAAATAACTCCTGATTTTGTCTGATAACTTTACCTTCCTTGACAACCATATCCACAAATCTTCCAAAGCTTTTAAATTTTTCACCATTCGGTGTATAAATAGAGGAAATATTCTGATATTGTGGGTAAATATGACCCATCAATTTGTTAATGTACCCTAGTGTTGTACGTTTTCCGTTGGTTATTGATGTTTTGATAGCGTTAATCAAATATTCTATAGCTTCACTGTAACTAATTGGAGTATGAAAGTTAGTTATTTGAGGTTGAGTTTTTTTCTCAACTAATTTAGGTAAGTCATCTATGAAGTAAAATTCATCCGCAACATCTTTTAGACTTTTTTTAGCATTACCTTCTTTGGCAAAGATTATCACATATTTACCTTGATCTCTTAGCATTTTAACACAATTAACGAAATCACCATCTCCTGAAACCAGAATAAATGCGTCTGGTGAATTATCGCTGTAAATATCATTAACTAAATCAGATATGATTTGATTGTCCACAGCATTTTTTAAGGGAAAAGCAACATCTACTATTTTCACAATTGGTTGAAAATCAGATTCTAAACTCCATTTAGCAAAATTTCTTCCTGATGAATTAGTGTATATCCTTTGGCTGATTACACGATCTTTTTTTAATGTGACAAATTCTATTAATTTTGTTGATAAATCAGAAGTTGCATGAACATTTTCAGAATCCCAATAGATAGAAACTTTCATTTTGTTAATTCCTTAATTTGTTTAGTGGAAATTAACAGCTTCAACAAATCACACGTCTATAGCAATATAACTACAGGAAAGAAAAACTAAAAAATTAGTTTTAGATCCTTTAGTTTCTCTATGTCAATCAGTTTCAGTCTCAGTGTTAGGATTGATTCTTCACAAATCCCGGTTGCGGGTAGCATGAACACTTACCAAGGTTTATACACCTTATTTTTCGGATTACATCAATTGTTTAACAAATCGGACACTTTATTTGTGGCGGGTTTGATTACAATTGGGTGCAACGGTCTAAATAAATAATAATGCAATAAAACATCAAAGCAAGTGTTCATGCTACCCGACAACCGGGACTTGTCAAGAATGAATCCTAATCCTGAGACAATAACCGACGCTTATGAGTTAGAGTATCGCTTAAGATTACATTTGTTAAGCAGTCTTACTTTTAAGATAAACAACTTACTCTCAGATGTCAACTCCTATTTTTGTAAACAATTGTAAAATTTACAACTTGAGATACCCATTTGGGCTAGTCCAGGGATTTGGGCGAGGTTTGGCATAGGGAATATTATTATAATAGGTAAAGAAGACTAAATTTTAAACTAATGCCAGCTAAAGATATTTTTCATGATGCTGTGAGGAAAGGATTAGAAAAAGAGGATTGGGTAATCACAGATGATCCTTTGAGGATTGAAGTTGGTGATGTAGAAATGTATATTGATCTTGGGGCTGAGGAAATTTTAGCTGCTGAAAAAACTGGACAAAAAATAGCAGTTGAAATAAAGAGTTTCACCGGTACATCTAATATTTCTCAATTTCATACAGCAGTTGGTCAGTTTTTTAATTATCGTTTTGCATTAGAAGAGAAAGAACCAGAAAGAGTTTTATATTTGGCTGTTCCTTTAGGAGTTTATAGTGCTTTCTTTCAATTGCAATTTATCAAAACAGTTGTTCAGCGTTCTCAACTTAAAATCATTGTTTATGATCCGATTCAGGAGGCAATTGTAGAATGGAAAAACTAAAGCAATATCAAAATTATGTTCAACAAGCTATTAGAGAGTATGCTCAAATAGGTTCAACTAAGGACGAGATTGAACAACAACTAATTTTTGATCCTGTTGGTAATCATTATCAGTTAATGTATGTTGGTTGGAAGAACAGACGCAGACAGCATGGTTGTGTTTTACATCTTGATATTAAAAACGATAAGATTTGGATACAACATGATGGAACGGAAATTGGTATTGCAGATGAATTAGTTAAATTGGGAGTACCAAAAGAAGATATTGTTTTGGCTTTTCATGAGCCTTTGATGAGGCAATATACAGGTTTTGCAGTTGGTTAGATCCAGATCAGATCCCCGACTTCTTTGAGAAGTCGGGG
>JANMGZ010000660.1:0-10516 GCA_031374905.1 Dolichospermum sp. OTE_70_metabat_362_sub | reverse complement strand
ACCAGAAATCCCTGTTGTTGCCAATGACCCCTTCAACAGTGACCCCAATGACACGGACTTGATGAGTGATGAAGTCCGTCAACAAGTAGCCCAAGGGTTGGAAATTCCCATCACTCACAAAAAGGTGCAAATGGTAGATTTACCATTGGGTGCTACAGAAGACCGAGTTTGTGGGACAATTGACATTGAAAAAGCCTTATCTGAGGGTGTCAAAGCTTTTGAACCTGGACTCCTAGCCAAAGCAAACCGGGGTATTCTCTACGTTGATGAGGTCAATTTGTTAGATGACCACCTGGTAGATGTACTCCTCGATTCCGCTGCTAGTGGCTGGAATACGGTCGAACGGGAAGGAATTTCTATCCGTCACCCCGCGAAGTTTGTTCTCGTGGGTTCAGGAAACCCAGAAGAAGGGGAATTGCGTCCTCAACTTCTCGACCGTTTTGGAATGCACGCAGAAATTCGCACTGTGAAAGAACCAGCTTTACGGGTGCAAATTGTGGAAGAACGGGGCGAATTTGACCAAAATCCGCCAGTTTATTTAGAAAAACACCAAGCTCCCCAAATAGCATTACAAGAGAAAATTGTCAATGCCCAAAACTTATTACCACAAGTTAATTTAGACTATGACTTCCGGGTGAAAATTTCCGAAGTTTGTTCAGAATTAGATGTGGATGGTTTGCGCGGTGATATTGTGACAAACCGTGCGGCTAAAGCCTTAACTGCGTTTGAAGGACGAACAGAAGTTACAGTTGACGATATCCGTCGGGTAATTACATTATGTCTGCGTCACCGTTTGCGGAAAGATCCCTTGGAATCTATTGATACAGGATATAAAGTAGAAAAGGTCTTTTGTCGCGTTTTTGGTGTAGAACTCCCAGAAGATGCTGCACAGAAAAACGGTGCAGGGATGAAAGCCGGCGCTCGTTAATTATAATGTAGAGACGAGAATCCCTACCCATGGAACGTCTCTACAAAAATTTTATTAACTAACAAATCATGAGAATTTGGAATTTTTGGTTAAATAGCTTGATTTTATCTATTCAATATCATCCGCCCCGATTTGTGGAATTATTAATGTTAACATTAGCGATCGCTATGTTAGCAATTTCTATCATTGTCCCAGACCGACCTTACATCATCCTCGGTTTAAGTTTTGTAGTTGGGGCATCAACTTCTATCTTAGTTCGGGAAGCAATGTCTCCCCACACCCACCACAACACAGTTTTTACCCAACAACGCATTACTCAATTAACAGCATTACTTTTATTAGGAATTAGCATTTACGGTTTTGCAGATTTAATTCACACTCTGTAGATTTTTTAGGTGCATCACAATAATTTACATCAAACTTTCAGGATTAACTCCTAAACTCTTTAACATTTCTGTTAATTTTAGTGCCTTTTGTTCGGACTCCAAGCGTCCCTTTTCAGCCTGTAAAAGCTTTTCTTCAGATTTCTGAATCCGTTCTTCCGGTGTTAAAAATCTTTTTCCCGGTTCATCAAACCAATATAACCATTCCCTAGTTATTCCTTGATAAGTTCCTTTTTCTTTCCCAATTCCTAACCCTATTTCTGGTAGCCAAACGGGATTTCCTGGGATTAAAATATATTCACCATTCACTAATTTATAAACTTCCAAAGATTCTTTTCTCTTCCGTTGGGGATTATAAACAACATAATATAAAATTCCCAATTCTTGAGCATACATTTCTTTTTTAGTCGTATATTCTTCTCGATAGGTTTGAGAGACAACTTCTAATACTAAAGTTGGTAATTTTTGTTCTTCCCATAATACATAACTAGGACGTAAACCCTCATCAATAAATCTAGGAATCCCAAGACTTAAAAATCCATCTGGGACTATCGCAGGTTTATTTGGATCATAATATACTCCCATATCTACGCCAAAAAACCAATCCCACCTTTGCGACCAGATTAAGGCTAAAATACTTTCTAATAATCCAGGAATGAGATGCTGTAATTGATTATCCACTGGTGTGTCGTCAGAGTCGGGTAATTCTTCCGATGAAGGTAAACAATGTAACGGGTTGTATTTTAGCATGATTGATGCTACCAATTCTTTTTGTATTATAATCCATATTCCCGACTTCTAACAAAAATCTATCATTTATTTACAAAATGAAAAAAGAAGTTGGGAATCTTTTTATCCTGCAATTACGGCTTTCTCTTCTTCTGTTAAATCATATAACCGATAAACAATTTCATCAATTAACCAATCACATTGTTTAAGTTGCATTTTGACGGGTAGGAGTTTATTTAAACTTGATTGATATTCTTTTTCTAATGTTTCCTGTTCTTTTCTCGCGGTGGGATCTATTTTCAGTTTTTTCTGATTTTTCTTGAGGATATCAATTAATTCGTCAAAAGTTAAATGGTTATCTGCTTGGTTTTGTTTGGAATAATCACCTAAATAATTTTGAATTTTCGATTTATTGGTAAGATTATCAATTTCAGCACAGATTAATCTTTCTAACCATGTTAAAAAGCCTGTAACTTCTGTTTGTTTTTGTTTATTTAACTCTATCATTTGTTCTGCTAAATATGCGAGGAAATCATGAATTACATCTGCTTCCGATAGTTGTTTTTCCAAATGCAATTGTATTTGTGCGATTAATTTATTTTTATGAGAAGAATCTTCTATAAATTTATGATAAATATTGATTATTTCTTGACAATAATTTTGTCGTAAATTAGATTCAGTTGTAAATTGAAAAATTGGAAATGGCAAAGATAAAATTTGATATGCAGATAAACTATTAGTGACACTAATTAATTTAAATCTCCATTCTATAAAATTGCTATTAAATATTGCTAAAAAAGCAAGATCATCATACTGAATATTGACAAAATAGCAAATCTTATGACCACAAACATTTCCCGCAGGTAATTTTGTGGCAATAATTCTTCTCCAATTATTCAAAGCAGCACTTTCTTGATAGATAATTCTTGATTGCTGATAAGAAAGTGCAGCTATTCCTCCACGAGATTTAGACAACCAAAGCTGCTTATTAATATAAATTGGTGTCCCCTGTTTTGGATCATTAATTAATTCATATCTTTGAACATGACCTCCTCTTAAAACTAGCGTATGTTCTGGATTCTCTGTTAAATAAGGTTTAAAAGCCTGATTAAAAACTATTTCTCCTGACATGGGAGTAGCAACATTACCCAACTTACAAATATTTGAATTAGTAGCTATTTTTTTGGCTATATTCCATTCAGCAGCACTAACACAAGGAATAGTAAAATTATCAGCATCGAATTCCGATATTTCTGTTAATGATGTCTTATAAGCTGGGGAATTGTCCAGAATATCTTTACCAGGATGAGTTCTCACAAAAATTAGATTATTGACTTTCTGTTTTGTTAAAATATACAAACAAGTTGGTAATTTAGCATCAAAAAATACTCTTTCTTTAGGATTATCTTTTTGCGAAAATGCTTCAATATAAAGAAAAGTATTTTCTCCCAATATTTTCTTTCTTAATTGAAACGTAAACTTATCTCCTAAAAGAGACATGGGGACAATAAACCCATGATTACCTTTTTGCTTAGTTTTATCAATTGCTAAAGCAATAAAAAGACGATATAGATTTAGTCTACCAGTTCTTGCTTCTTTATATAAATCTGTATTATCTATAAAAGACTTTTCATCAATTACCCTTCCTAGTGAGTCTTGTGATAACTCATCATAAGGTGGATTTCCAATCACAGCATCAAAACCAGGATTTTCTTTCCAACTTGCATTTTCTAAATCAATAAAAACCTCTGGAAATTCTAAATCCCAATGGAAAAACCGTTTTTCTTCAAATAAATTTTTCGCATCTTCATAAACTACTTTATCAGCATTATTCATACTTTGAACATTAACAGAAATTGCATTAGTACCAAATCTTTCTAACCAATTCTTAGCTTGCTTAACACCAAAAAACTGAGAAACATAAATATCTAACAATGGTTTATAATCTTTCGCACCCTCATAAAATTCCTTAAAAAACCTTTCGCTAGTTTCCACTTCCGCAAAAGTTGCATCACTTAACGTACTCACACCGCGCATAATTTCCGCAGCATCTAAAAACCCTATAAATGGACCATTGAATAAACTTTCCTGTCCACTTTTATCTTGTTGCATTTTCGCTTGTGCTTCTCGCACAGTCGTACCAATTAGAGAATTTCCACAACGCAAATGATGATCTAAAAAACTCAAAGGAGCGCCAATCGTGAAAGAATGTAACCATAAACTCACCTTAGCTAATTCTACAGCCATTGGGTTCAAATCCACACCATAAATACAGCGTTTCATAACAACTCGTTGCAAAAGTTGAGTATCTTCTAACTTATTGACATCAATAGTAATTCCCTGCTGTTGCAAATTTGCTAAAATGCTTTCACGGGTTTTTGATAACATATCCAAAACCGGATTATGTTCAGGATATTCATTTAAAATAGTGATTAATTCATCTGTAAAATAATCAACAGCTTCCACCAAAAAATGTCCGCTTCCCATAGCAGGATCACAAATTTTAATATCAAGTAAAATATTTATACTTTTTATTTCTAACTCTTCTAAATCTTTCTGTAACGTCTTATCACCATCTTTTATTTTTTTCTTTAATTCTATAATGTGCTTCATTAAAACTTTAAATTTTAGTTTTCTCTCTTTTAAAATCGGTTTGAGAGTATGACTAACAATGTATTTAACAATATAATCTGGTGTGTAATAAGAACCCGTCGCTTTGCGTTCACCCTTATCATTTTCTAAATGGACTTTACCCGTATTTCTATCTTCAATAACTAAGCGATATTCTAATAAACCTTCATAAATTGAACCCAATTGTCGCACACCTAAAAAACTATAGTCAATGGGTAATTTTTCAAACCGTGCTAACTTATCCAAAGCGGGAAATAACACAGCATCAGATAATTGATGTTCATACAAAAAATAATTATCTGGATAATCTTTGATATCTTCAACTTCATGAAAATCAAAATAAAATAAACCACCATTATAACGAGGTACTTCTAAATTTTTATCACCTCTATCTACTATTTCAAATAAACCTAATAAACTCTTATAAATCCTTGTTGAAGTTTGACTTAATGTTCTTTGTTCATCAATACTTTCTGCTATTTCTTGGGTAATTTTAATCAAACTATAATCACGGTAAGCTGTAGTAATTGGTAATAAATTTCTGGCTTCGGCATATAATAGAAAGAACAACTTATATAAAAATGATAAAGTAGCCGCATAAACCTGTTTTGGTTCTACGGTTTTTCCCCGTCTGATAGCGTCAGCAACAAAACCCCCTGCTAAGTCAGGAAATATTTGCTCAAATACCAATGTTTTTAATTCGTTTCCTACTTGAGTCGCATAAGTTGTACTTCCTTCTCTGACTCTTTCTAAAAAGTTTTGATTGTAACTATTTTTGATAAAAGCAGCACTTCTAAAAAACAACCAAAAATATTTGAACTTTTCCAAATCTTCACTTTCTAATAATTCTACCAAATCAATAGGATAAAATTCCGTTGCGGTAGAAGATGCTTGACGATAATATAAACGCCATTCTCTACCATTAGTTAAAATTCCCCAATCAACATTTGTACCAGTCAAATAACTAGAAATTTGAAAAGATGGGTTTTCATTTTTATAAAAATCTCTTTTATCATTAGCAGAAACTTTACTTAATGGTCTTTCCCAATATTTAGCTTCTGCTATTACTAATACCTTACTATAAAAAGCAGTTTCATTATTTTGAAAAGAGTAAGCTGTATCCCTTTCACCTTCATTTGCAAACAACGCATAATCAGGACGTTCGGCTCTACCTTTACCACGAGTCACGACTTGAGGAATATTAGAAAACCCTAAAATATCTAATACAGGTTTAATAAATATATCTTCAGTTTGCGCTTCATTCAGAGTAGGTAAAATCGCCTTTTTTGAGAAATAAAGATTTCTTAATTGCTCAAATTCTGCTTTAATATTTAATTTCCATTCTGGACATTCTTGAAGCCGATAGTCTAAATAATGTTGAGAAAATAATGGTTTATTGATATTTTTTGTATCCGTCATAATTCTAAATTCAAAATAATGTATATAACGTAAGTTGCTAGTTAAATAAAATGTCTGAAATGGCTAACGCCACGCTTCGCGAACAGGATGTCCAGGATTAAAGGATTTACAGGATTAAAACAGAAAATTACCTATTACCAGCTTCAACTATAGCAATAGTATTTGAATTTTGGAAAAATATAAATATTTGGGTGCTGCATAATGGCGGTATGAATTTTGTTTCGCGCAAAGTCGCAAAGGAGCAAAGACGCAAAGACGCAAAGTTTTAGATTTCGAGTTTTCTAATTTCATACCTCAATATGGCTATCAGCAACGCCAATATTTGTAGGGTGCATTAGGTAAGTCTGTGACGCACCATTAATCACGTTTACGGTGTGATAGCGTAACGCACCCTAGATATTTTTAGCCCCCTCCTCGCTTGCGGGGAGGGGGTTGGGGGTGGGGTTCATATTGTAGCCAAATCAATGCCCTTTTTTTGCAACTTTGTCAATAATTCCTGATACTGCTGAATAGCTATTTCCTTTTCTTAACGGTCTTGTTTAGCAAGTTGATCAAATTCCACAGATGTGAGAAACTTCCTACCATCAGGATAATAAATTTCGGCGTTGCTGATAGCCATATTGAGGTATAAAATTAGAAAACTCAAAATCTAAAACTTTGCGTCTTTGCTCCTTTGCGACTTTGCGCGAAACAAAATTCATACCCCCATTATGCAGCCCCAAACTTTCCATATCGTATTTCCACTGTAAAACGAAAAAATTAAATTTCTTTAACTCTTATTCTTTGCGCCTTGGCGTGAGGCTAATTCATACATTCAATTAGCAAAGCCAAAAAATCTCATAATTTTCACTTAATATATAAAATTAGAGCAAAAGACAAATCCAAACAAACAGACTCCATGCGTATTTCTCTAGACTGGTTAAAAGAATTCATAGAAATCAAACTGACTCCCGAAGAACTGGCGGAAACCTTGACAATGGCAGGGTTTGAAGTAGAAGATATAGAAGATCGTCGCACTTGGGCTAATGGCGTAGTTGTGGGGAAAGTGCTAGAACGTCAACCACACCCCAACGCCGATAAATTGAGCGTCTGTACCGTAGATATTGGGGCTGCTGAGACTGTAAATATCGTTTGCGGTGCTGGGAACGTCCGCGCAGATATCTATGTCCCTGTCGCCACCACAGGAACTTATTTACCCAACATTGATTTAAAAATTAAACCCGCAAAACTGCGTGGTGTTCCCTCCAACGGCATGATATGTTCTTTGAAAGAACTAGGTTTACCCACTGATATTGACGGTATTCATATCTTCCCTGAAGAAAATCTTGTTTTGGGTAGTGACGTGCGTCCTCTGTTGGGTTTAGAAGATGTGATTTTAGATGTCACCGCTACTGCTAACCGGGCTGACGCTTTATCAATGGTGGGTATTGCGCGGGAAGTAGCAGCTTTAACTGGTGGAAAATTATCAATTCCCCAAATTGCAGAAGTGGAAAATATCAAAACCACAAAAAACCTGACTTTGAAAATTTCCGAAACCCAAGCTTGTCCTGCTTATATTGGTACAGTTGTTGAAAACATCAAAATTGCTGCTTCTCCTGAATGGTTAAAACAGCGTTTGCTGGCTGCGGGTGTCAGACCAATTAATAATGTCGTTGATATCACTAACTACGTTTTATTAGAAAGAGGACAACCTCTCCACGCTTTCGACAAAGAGCGTTTACAATCTGTAGGTGGAGGAGAAAATTTAATCATTGGTGTGCGGTTTGCGGAAACGGTCGAAACTTTAAAAACCTTAGATGGAAATAATCGCACTTTATCAACTCAGAACTTATTAATTACTGCTAATAATCACGCTGTGGCTTTAGCAGGTGTTATGGGTGGTGAAGAAACAGAAGTTCATGAAGGTACACAAAGTTTAGTTTTAGAAGCTGCGTTATTTGATTCTGTGGCTATTCGGCGTTCTTCTCGCAGTGCAGGTTTAAGAAGTGAAGCTTCTGGCAGATATGAAAGAGGAGTAAATCGGGCAGAATTAGAAATAGCTTGCAACCGCGCTTTATCCTTAATTAGTGAATTAGCAGAGGGTGTAATTGTTCAGCAAGAAATTTCCGATTATCGTCCAGATATTTCCACCTGGTCACATTCTATTAACTTGCGTTTAGATAAAGTTAATGAAGTATTGGGTCCAATTGAATTGGGGACAGAAACAGGAGAATTACAACCAGAAGATGTAGAAAAAATTCTCACTGCTTTAGGATGTAAATTAGTCAAAATTGATCAACGGAATTGGACAGTTACCGTACCTCCCTATCGTTACCGCGATTTAGAACGGGAAATTGATTTAATTGAAGAAATTGCCCGTTTATATGGTTATGATAAATTCTGTGATACTTTACCAGAAAAATCCGAAGCTGGTTATCTATCTTTAGAACAAGAATTAATTCGCAGGTTACGCGGTTATTTACGCGCTGAAGGTTTAACGGAATTAATTCATTATTCTTTGGTGAAACCAGGTGAAGATAAACAAATCGTTTTAAGTAATCCTTTGTTTGCTGAATATTCAGCTTTAAGAACTGATTTAATTTCCGGTTTAATTTCCGCTTTTCAATACAATTTAGAGCAAGGAAATGGGGCGTTAAATGGTTTTGAAATCGGGCGGATTTTCTGGCACGAAGAAGACGGTTTACAAGAAGCGGAAATTTTGGGGGGGATTATCGGTGGTGATACAACTTCCGGTAAATGGTCAAAAGGTGGTAAAGAACAACCAATTACTTGGTTTGAAGCAAAAGGCATTTTAGAAAGTGTCTTTAAACAACTAAAATTAACGGTAGAATTTCAACCCGAAAATCGAGATTCTCGGTTACATCCTGGACGCACAGCTTCATTGTGGATTAAAGGTAATAGACTGGGAACATTCGGACAAGTTCACCCCCAATTACGTCGCGAGAAAGATTTACCAGAAGCTGTTTATGTGTTTCAATTAGATTTAGATGCTCTGTTGGATGCTTGGGATAATGATGATTTATTAGTTCCCAAATTCAGTTCCTATTCTACCTATCCAGCTAGTGATCGAGATTTGGCATTTTTTGCCCCTGTGAAAGTGACAGTTTCGGAAATTGAAAAAGTCATTAATAAAGCTGGGAAAGGGTTACTAAACTCTGTGGAATTGTTTGATGAATATCGTGGTGAAAATGTCCCCACAGGACAACGCAGTTTAGCTTTTCGGTTAGTATATCGTGCGAGCGATCGCACTCTTACAGAAAATGAGATTGAACCAGTTCATAATCAAGTGCGGACAGCCTTAGTTGAAAAATTCGGCGTTAGTCTCAGAAGTTAATTAATGAATAATTGGTAATGGGAAAAAGGTAATTCCCAATTCTCATTACCACTGTCAACATAATTTTCTCTAATTCTATTCCATCAGTTGTACCGTATTTTTATGCTGCTGAAGCTGGGCAACTTTGATTAACATTCTTAATGCCTCATTAACAGCTTCATCATTAGGAAAAGAACGAGCTACATCAGGATCTAAACGCACTAAATTTGTCCCTTGACGATATCTTTCAACATACTTACCTCTGATACCTCCCTGCATTTGAGTGAAGTCATACTCAGAACGTAATTCGTCTTCCATTTCATTTTCAATTTCCTTCTTCATAAAACCTCTTCTCTTGACGAGTAGCTGAATCATCAAAAACGGTAGCTGCTTCCTGAAAGGTAACATCATGTTTACCAACATTTAACGCAGCTTTGTCTGGATTCCACTCAAATTCCATACATAACTCTCCCGACCATCTTCATTTGCAATTAAAAATGACCAAAATAAGTATCCATACCAAGTTAATTAAATATTATTGAGGTATTACAGCTAATTTTTTCATATAATTACCCTATTTAAAGTAAAAAGATGAAAGTTTGTTTTATATTATTAACAAGTATCACCAACAAGAAATTATGACAAAATACATCATGTGGGGAAGTTATTGTGAAGACGTTTTAAACAAACGTGAACCCTATCGTCAAGCCCA
Source organism: Dolichospermum sp. OTE_70_metabat_362_sub (assembly GCA_031374905.1). Lineage (GTDB taxonomy): Bacteria > Cyanobacteriota > Cyanobacteriia > Cyanobacteriales > Nostocaceae > Dolichospermum. The sequence continues at coordinate 401 of JANMGZ010000660.1, read as the reverse complement.
TTTAGCCGGATTAGCAAAACAGAAAGAATCTGGGATTTTAATTACCATTGGACCAACAAAAGATGTAACTCAAGTTTTTGCCATATACGAAGCCAAAGACGAAAACACCGTTCGTCAATTAGTGGAATCAGATCCCTATTGGCAAAACGGCATTTGGACAGAGTATTTTGTTAAAGAATGGATTCAGGCTTTTTAAGCAATTGACACAATTTTTAACACAAATAATTAATTCATAATTATCATACCCAGATCCCCGACTTTTAACATCAATTTATAATTTGTAGACACAATAAATAAAAGAAGTCGGGGATTTTATCGGACTACCTGAATTATTAGGAATTAATTACCCTTGAGTGTCTTCTGAAAATTGCGACGATAGGATGAATTAGCTAAAAACAAAG
>JANMGZ010000636.1:0-2146 GCA_031374905.1 Dolichospermum sp. OTE_70_metabat_362_sub | reverse complement strand
GTTTTAAAAAAATCAGAGGGTGAGGACGGCACGGCTAAAGAATCAGACGTATTAGCAAGTAGTAGCAGATTTGGTACTAATCCCGTAACACTGGTTACTGGTAAAAAGACCGCTAACGGTAACTTTAAACGAGTGACCTTTTTGTTTCCTGGATTTGCTACTAATTTAAATATATCTGATGCCTTAGGATCTTTAATACCTGCTGGTAAAGTCAAGGTAGATCCTACTGCTGCCGATGTATTTAACTTTTTCATTAGTAAAGGTGGCAGACGTTACCCAATTCTCACTAAAGCTGCTGCTGCTGAAGAAAAAGGCGCACAAGTTCCAGAAAATCAATCGCAGTTAGAAGCACTTGAGAACGAAGTTAAGAAGAAAAAAGTTGCTCCAGCAAAGGCATAATTAAATGGATCTCATCTATAAAACATCTGTTCAAGCATCATCAAAAGATAGTATTCCGTCTTTTTATGCGAATCAGGATTTTATGGATGAGATTCTAGTTATTCACCCCACTACTACAACTGCGGGGAATTTAGTTAGTGCTGGATTTGTTTCACAAATGATTTTTCTTGGTAGCCGGAATATCAAGCTAAACTCACAACGATTAATTTTTAATGAGTTTAATATTTTCAGGTGTGCAAAGCTAGAGACGCTAGAGTACAAATTGTTTATAAATCCTGAGAACTGGATAAGAAATATACGGTTAGATGTTTACAATCTTGATATTGAATTGCAGGATGAACTGGCAGGAAAAGAAAATAATTCTCTGTCTGCAAACGTAATATCGCAAATTTTAACAAATATCCTTGTTCCAAATCCTTTCCAGATTTACAACAATTCCCAAAGCCAAGAACTAATAAAAATACAAAATCAGGTTAAAAACAATGTCAAGTTCTTATTCAATATCTAGCCAAAATACAGGCAATGCCTTCAATGCTTTGATGGCAAATGTTAATGGGGCTGCTGGTGAATCAAAACTTGCGATTAAACCTATAGAACAAGTCTATCAATTTCAAACACCTGTATTGACCGATGTAGACAATGACTTGGTTTTAGACACACGCCAATTTGATTTTGATTTTAAGATAGTAGGAATTGACATTTTACCATTCTTTACCTCTTACCCAACAGAAACTACATATAAAACTTTATTAATGTTAAAGTTAGTGAACGAAAAATTAGAACAGGTAGCTACAACATTTTATAGATTAGATGATTTAATCTATAAGCGTTATCAGTTGCCAGGTTTTATAGTTCCTAAAAACCACAAAATACAACTAAATTGTCAAGGCGATCTAGGGACGCTTATATTTACAATAGAACCAGTATTATTGAATAACAGGATATGAAAACTAACCACCAATCAACTTCTTTAATGTCGTTGCCTACGATCAACAATGTAACCTTACCAGATATCATAATTATCGGTTCTATTGTGGCTATGATTTATGGAACTGGTTTAATTGTTTTTAAAGTTGGGAGCTTCTTTAATCAACAGAAAGAAGCTTTAAATCAATTAACAAGCGAAATAAAAACTTTAAATAGTTCGGTCAGGCACATTGACGGATCAATCAAACATATAGAAGATTGGGCGATCAGAAAAGGATTCAAAAGGAATGAGTCATAGATAGTATATTTTTTCTCTGTTATATTTTCACAACATAAATCATGCCATAAAAACATGGCATCCAAAAAACACCCCCTATTTCATAGATAGGAGGTGTTTTTATTTTTAGGAATTATTAAAGATATTCCCATTTGGCGCGATCGCACAATTCCCCCATTTCCCATTCCCCATTCCCTACAAATCCTTAATGTGGTGTGGATAAATGGGACCATGTATTTTCTTGCCTCCTGCTTCCCTACCCCAAAAAGCTGTTTGCTGTGAGTTATACCAAACTTGTAATTCCAGCTTTAATTTTTTGCGGTTAAAGTTACAGTCGTAAACTTTGCCGATGAGTAATTGTTTGACTGGGGACTGTGAACAGAAGAATAAATCACTCGTAGCAATTTCCAGATTATCAACGTCACCTTTAAATACTCCCGTGGCACGCTCTCCACCTAATTTGATTTGGGTGACTTTAACTAACCGTCCTGTACTGTGCCAATAAATCCCCCCAACCTCGATGATCAGCAGATGATCTGCGGG
>JANMGZ010000619.1:0-7358 GCA_031374905.1 Dolichospermum sp. OTE_70_metabat_362_sub | reverse complement strand
GTTGGGGAAAGGAAATTATTTATAGCCGCAGTTTAAGATTTTGGGGAATTGGGGAATCAGCTTTAGCGGAAAAAGTAGCCTCTTATTTTAACTTAACTAATCCCACAGTAGCCCCCTATGCGGGTAAAGGCGAGGTCAGACTGCGAGTTTCGGCTAAAGCTACAGACGCAACAACAGCAGAAGCTTTAATTACACCCATTGAACAACAACTCATAGAAATTGCTGGTTTAGATTATTACGGTGCTGATGATGACACCTTGGCTTCTGTAGTTGGTAATTTGTTAAGGTCTTCAGGAGAAACCCTATCTGTGGCAGAATCTTGTACAGGTGGGGGACTTGGACAAATGTTAACAGAAATTTCTGGTAGTTCTGATTACTTTTGGGGTGGGGTAATTTCCTATGACAATTCTGTGAAAGTTGGATTGTTAGGGGTTAACCCAGAGGATTTGGAGAAATTTGGCGCGGTGAGTGCAACAGTAGCCGAACAAATGGCTACTGGTGTCAGAAATCGTCTTTCAACTACTTGGGGATTAAGTATTACGGGAATTGCTGGCCCAACTGGGGGAACAGAAAACAAACCAGTGGGTTTAGTATATGTTGGTTTAGCCGGTCCTGATGATGAAGTAATAAGTTTTGAACATCGTTTGGGAGCAATTCGCGGACGTTCTTTAATTCGTTATGTGAGTGCAAATGCAGCGTTGGATAATTTGCGCCGACAGTTGCAAAAAAAGGTAAAGTGAATAGAGAACAGGACGCTTTCTGTTCCCTGTTCCCTTTTTTTGTAAACTTTTTAAAATTCAAATTCAGAAATTGGAAATGGTTATTTTGTTTTCGTCTTTATGTAGACGTTCTTGATAATCACTATAGTAGTAATTATAACCTGGTAACTTAGCTTTATCCCCATTAATAACTAAACCAAGTAAATTCATAGGGGCTATTTTAAAACTATCCTGAACTTGTGCCAGTAACGATTTATCCGTTTTACCAACTCTTACTACTAGCATCAAACCATCAGTATAAGGTGCTAATAATCTCACATCTACTAATCCCAACATGGGGGGAACATCATAAATTACTAAATCAAAATTTTGATGGAAATAGTCCATCATTTCTTTCATTTTATCTGACGACAATAACCTAGCTGGATCAGGTGGTATAGATCCAGCAGTAATTACAAACAAATCCTGACATTCAGGCATTTGTCGAATCACTTGCTCCACATTTATGTTTGAAGAAATTAAATTACTTAATCCCAACAGGTTGTCTAATCTTGACAATTTGTGAATTTGGGGGCAATGTAAATCAGCATCTACAAGTAGCACTCTTTTTCCCATTGATCTTGCTGTTTGAGCAAGGTGGAATGCTACCGTACTTTTACCATCTCCAGATGTCGCTGAAGAAATAATTAAAGAACGAATTGGTTTATCTAAATTGAGAAGTTGAATATTCCCATAGAGAAGTTGCAAAGATTCCCAAAATCCTCCTTGATCATAATATTTAGTCTGTGAAGATAGACTACTAAACATATCAGAAAATCTACCATCACTTCTACTACTTATAAAGTTCTGGGGTCGAATATGAGATATACTTTGATTAAAAGGAAGAGTTCCTAATAAGGGTAGCTTGATATTTTCTTTAATCATCTCCACCGTTTGGTAGGTATTGTCAATCTTTTCTAAGATTAAGGCAGCACCAACACCTAGCAAAGAACTGGCTGCAAATCCTAAAAGTAACCTAAGTGGTATATTTGATGATATGGGCAATTCTGATTGAGTAGGTGCTTGAATTAATTCCCAAGGTAATTCTATTTGTGCTACTTCTAATTGTAGTTTTTCTTGATGAATTAAAAACTGATGTAAGCTTTCATTTGCTATTTCTAGATTTCGCTGGATATTAATATATTCCGTAGACAAAACTGGTAATTGTTTTAATTTTCTTTGCAGTTCTTGTTCTGCTTGCGCTAATTGTTGATTATCTACATCTATTTTTTGAATTGCAATTGCAGCTTCGGCTATTTTGATAGTTAAAGCCCGTTTAGCTTCGTTTTGAATAATAGGTAAGAGGTTGTTTTTTCTTTCTTGTAAAGTTTGAATAACTGGGTGTTCAGATTGGAATCGAGATGATTCTTGAGATAGCTGGATATCTAATTGTTGATATTTGGAGATTAACTCTTGATAAAGACGAGCATCATCTAGAACTGCTAATTGTCCTTCTTGTGTCTGCAATCTCAAATAATTATCTCTAGCAGTAGCTAACTGTTGATTTACAGATAGTCGTTGTTGAGTTAGATATTGGATTTGTTGAGAAATTACTGTAGATTGGCTTTCTGGATCAATAAAATTATTTTTTTGGCGGAATGTTTGCATTTGTTTTTGCAGTTGTGCTACCCGATTTTGGAGATCAGGTATTTGTTTGTCAATAAAATTAAGTCCCTGAATGAGTTTATTTTGCCGGCCGTTGAAGCTGTATTCTAAATATACTTTAGAAATTGTATTTAATACAGTTCTAACTTTATTATTATCATGATTTTTATAGCTAACTTCTATGATCTTAGTTCCACCAAAACGACGAACAGTTAAATCTTTTACAAGAGAATTATAATTAATATTTGAATAAAACTTCGGCAATTTTTTGATCACATTTTGCAGCACTTTGGGACTTTTAAGAACCTGAATTTGACTTTCGTAATCTAAACTAGGTCTAGCAATGTTAGAATTTAATGAATTTAATTTTTCCAAGCTATTATTTTCATTAAGAGATTCAACCAATATTTGAAATTTGCCTTGATATGTTGGTTGTTCATTTATGACTGAATAAACTACTGCACTATTGACAACAACAACTATTCCTGATATTACAAGTGATCTACGCTTGAGAATTTGCAATGTTTGAGATAATTTTCCGGTATCAGGTTTTTTATCAATCTTGGAAAAAACTGTATCTGTGAAGAATTGAAAGTTAGAATTTCCATGACGATTGGAATTTAATATGGTCTGGGTAAGATTATTCATGATATATTTTTTTACAAGAATTGAGTTCTCAATCTAAGAATATGTACCAATTGCATCGAAATTTTTACAAGAATTGGTTTTCGGATACAACACAATCGAGGGTGGGTTTTTTTGTGGAGTTCTTGAAGCGCAAAGCCCAGACTACGCCAACAAAAATCAAATAAGAGTCTTATTATTGATGCTTAATATGGACAAGTAAGCGGATTAAATTGAAAAATCAAGTATATTTACTTACCACATTGTACATACTCAATAATATATAATTTAATCACACATATCTATTTATAACAAATTTATTTGCTGAAAGTTAATGTTAATAATCTTGAATTAAATGACCTGAACTGTGAAGCTACCCTTAAGCTCATCAAGATACTCAAAGAAGCATTTTACACAAAACTTGATTGTATTATATGCGGTTTCAGTCGAATATAAGAGTTGACAACAGATACTGCAAATGTTAGAAAAATATTGACAAGAAACAAATTTTTGACTCAAGGAGTCATTGATTATTGTTAGATAATTTATCTGTAAATTTCCTTAATGGATATGTATAACTGATGACACCTAATGAATGGCAGGGAACTTCAAATTCTTATTCTCCAATCCAGGAAAACCACTATTCAAAAGAATTTAATCCAGAATTAAACTTTAATCAACAATCTCTGATTAAAGCTGAACCAATTTCTCAAGGTAAAAATTCTACAAAATCTCGTTTGCATTCGTTGGGTACAGATTGGTCTGCCGATGTACGCAATTCTTTGTATCACAGGTCAATTACTTTATCTGTAATAACTGAATTTTTTCCTCCAGACTATGCTGCTACAGGACAGTTGATTGAAGAATTAATCACGCAGTTAGAAAAACAAGGGATTAACGTTAGAGTATTCACAGGACAACCAAGTTATGCTTATTCTACTGATCATGCTCCCGCATTAGAGCAACTAGGCAATATCTGCGTGCAAAGGTCTCGGTCTACTCAAGTTTGGTCTAATAGGATTCGTGGGAAGGCTATAAGCGGTATTTTATTTACATTGCGGGCTTTTCTGCATCTTATCGGAAATGCTCGCAGAAGTGATGTATTTTTACTAACTTCAGCGCCTCCTTTTTTATCAATAGCTGGATATTTCGCTCATTTATTGTTAAAAATCCCCTACATATGCTTAATTTATGATCTGTATCCAGATATTGCGATCGCTTTGGGAGTAGTTACTAAAAACCATTGGTTGGCAAAGATTTGGTGGGCAATCAACCGCAAAATTTGGCAAAAATCAAAAGGGATTATTGTCCTCAGTCCTACCATGAAACAGAGGGTAATCGAAATATGTCCAGAGGTAGCTGATAAGGTCTCTATAATTCACAGTTGGGGAGATCCTGAGTTAATTTCACCTATTACCAAAGACAAAAACTGGTTTGCCAAACAACATAACTTGGACAGCAAATTTACCATTCTTTATTCTGGTAATATGGGGAGGTGTCACGACATGGACACCATTTTAGCTACTGCTCAACAATTGCAAGATGAACAAATTCAGTTTGTTTGTATTGGTAGTGGTCCAAAACGTGACAGTCTTATTCAAGATGTAACTCGTTTAGGATTGAAAAATTTCCTCTTTCTTCCCTATCAAGAAAAGAGTGTGTTACCCTATTCGTTGACAGCTTGTGATTTGTCGTTAGTCAGTCTAGAAGCTGGTTTAGAAAATTTGGTTGCTCCTAGCAAACTTTACCCAGCTTTAGCGGCAGGAAGACCCATAGCAGCTATTTGTCCCAAAGATTCCTACTTGCGAGAGCTAATAGCAGATGGTGGCTTTGGGATCAGTATTGACAATGGAGACAGTGACGGTCTAGCTAATTTTATTCGTAAACTAAAGAGCGATCGCCAACTTGCAGAAAAAATGGGTAATGCCTCCCGCGAATATTTGCAGTCAAATTTTACGCCGGAAATCATAGCTAAACAATACATCAATGTTCTAGAACAAGCCATAACTTAAAATATTGTCTACCCGTAATCAACATCAGTGTGTGAACATATTCCGTAATTACAATCGGACTAAGTTAAAAAATTAGTTATACCGCGCCCTTAGTGATCAAAAATCCTTTTTAGGTATCCATAACCTCATCAAGGAATCAATAGAGCCAAAAAATTTAATAAATTAGATAATGTTGAATCAGGAGTTGGGCTTTGATGGTCTTTTTGATCTCAGTCTCTCCCATGCAACCTTCTTACGATCTATTATTTAGTTACTGATCAGGAGGACAAAGTGCAGAAAAGGTGTGATCGAAATCGGAAACGTTCCAAACGCAGAGCTATCCATTGTCCCATCCATAGCTGCTATATGGATAGTGTTAGCCAAAAACACGGACTATTTGCCGAACAAGCTGGACAACTACAAGAGCGCGGTGTAGCCAGACGAGAAGCGATGATTTTAGTGGCCACTAAAACCACAGTTTCTTTAACGGGTGAGTGGTTAGAGGCTTTTTGGTGTGAAGAGTGCCAAGAAACAAAATGGTATCATGTGCAAAAGCATGAATCTAGATACGAGTTATCTGTTGCCCCTGCCGAACTTTGGCAACAAGCAACGGGTGTAATTCATCCCCATCGTAATCCTTCTGTGGGAGAGTTTACCTATAGGCAATCGCGGATGCTTGGCGGTAACAGTGTGAAAGATTTCTGGGTAATGAATTGATGCTGCAAATATAATGAAAGAAACAACTTCCCAGCCAGAACTAATAATTGAAGCAGGACGCGCCGAAAAGCAATATTGGCAAGACCTTTGGCACTATCGGGAATTATTTTACTTCCTAGCATGGCGAGATATATTAGTTAGATATAAACAAACCGCTATTGGGATTGTTTGGGCGTTAATCCGGCCTTTTTTGACAATGGTAGTATTTACGGTAGTATTTGGACAATTGGCAAAATTACCCTCTGAAGGTGCGCCCTATCCAATTCTCGTATTTTCCGCCATGTTACCTTGGCAATTCTTTTCCAATTCCCTCTCAGAGTGTAGTAATAGTTTAATTAGCAATGCCAATTTACTATCAAAAGTCTATTTTCCTAGATTGGTAGTACCCACTAGCGCGGTAGTAGTCAGTTTTGTAGACTTTATGATTTCTGGGATAATTTTATTAGCTTTAATGGCCTGGTATAACTTTGTTCCCACTTGGCGAATTTTAACCTTACCCTTATTTATTGCTGTCGCCTTTGCAGCTTCAATGGGTGCAGGACTATGGTTAGCTTCCTTAAATGTGCAGTATCGAGATTTTAGGTTTATTGTGCCATTTATTGTCCAATTTGGCTTATATATCTCACCCGTAGGATTTAGTAGCACCATAGTTCCTGAAAAGTGGCGGTTTATATATTCCTTAAATCCCATGGTGGGAGTAATTGACGGTTTTCGGTGGGCAATTTTGGGTGGAAACTCCCAGTTGTATTTACCAGGTTTTATGCTCTCTATGGGATTAGTGTTTTTACTATTAGTAAGTGGAATTTGGTATTTTCGCAAGATGGAACGGACATTTGCAGATGTGATTTAGTTTGTTAGACTTAAAAAAATTCCGGGCGATTTAGTAATTATGGCTATCGCCACGCTACGCTATCGGAATTTAAAGTAAAGGAGATAAAAATGTACCAAACTAATTCTCCCATCTCCTTAAAAAAAAACCTTATTCCCGATGTTTTACCTAAATCTTATCGAGTTCTTGTGTAACACGACAGATGATTTTGAGAAAGCGATTAATTAGAGATTATTAGCTATATTTTTACTGATGATGAGTAGAACTTTACCCATAAAAGATTTAGATAACATCAAAATAGCTAAATTAACCAACCTATCAATTTAATTGACTCGCTCGCAAATTTAAAAAATTAGATTAAAAGTATATTAAAAATGTCAGATACAGTTATTCGCGTTGAAAACCTGGGCAAAAAATATATTATTGGACATCAGCAGCAGGAACGTTATACTGCTTTACGAGATGTAATTACTAATAAAGTTAAATCTTTGGGTAGTTTAATTAATCCTAAAGCTAAAAATGAAAATCCTGCTTTTGAAGAGTTTTGGGCTTTAAAGGATATATCTTTTGATATTAAACAAGGTGATAGAGTTGGGATTATTGGGCGCAATGGTGCGGGTAAATCAACGCTATTGAAAATTTTAAGCCGCATTACAGAACCAACTACAGGAAGCATTAAAATCAAGGGCAGAGTTGCCAGTTTATTGGAGGTGGGGACGGGGTTTCATCCGGAATTGACAGGGAGAGAGAATATATTTCTCAAGGGTGCAATTCTGGGTATGGGGAAGGAGGAGATTAAGCGCAAGTTTGATGAAATTGTTGCCTTTGCTGAGG
>JANMGZ010000615.1:0-7791 GCA_031374905.1 Dolichospermum sp. OTE_70_metabat_362_sub | reverse complement strand
GAAAGTGCTAACGTATGGGATAACTTTTGTGAATGGATCACCAGCACCGACAACCGGATTTATATCGGTTGGTTTGGAGTATTAATGATTCCTACCCTGTTAGCCGCTACCACTTGCTTCATCATCGCTTTCATCGCTGCTCCTCCCGTTGACATTGATGGTATTCGTGAGCCAGTTGCAGGTTCTTTAATCTACGGAAACAACATCATCTCTGGTGCAGTTGTTCCTTCTTCTAACGCTATCGGCTTGCACTTCTACCCAATCTGGGAAGCAGCTTCCTTAGATGAGTGGTTGTACAACGGTGGTCCTTACCAATTGGTAGTTTTCCACTTCTTAATCGGCGCAGCTTGCTACTTAGGCCGTGAGTGGGAACTTTCTTACCGCTTGGGTATGCGCCCTTGGATCTGCGTAGCTTTCTCTGCACCTTTAGCAGCAGCAACCGCAGTATTCTTGATCTACCCCATTGGTCAAGGTTCATTCTCTGACGGTATGCCTTTGGGTATCTCTGGAACATTCAACTTCATGATCGTGTTCCAAGCTGAACACAACATCTTGATGCACCCCTTCCATATGTTGGGTGTAGCTGGTGTATTCGGTGGTTCTTTGTTCTCCGCAATGCACGGTTCTTTGGTAACTTCTTCCTTGGTTAAGGAAACAACTGAAACCGAATCTCAAAACTACGGTTATAAGTTCGGTCAAGAAGAAGAAACCTACAACATCGTTGCAGCCCACGGTTACTTCGGTCGCTTGATTTTCCAATACGCTTCTTTCAACAACAGCCGTCAATTACACTTCTTACTAGCTGCATGGCCTGTAATTGGTATTTGGTTTACCGCTTTGGGCATCAGCACAATGGCGTTTAACTTGAACGGTTTCAACTTCAACCAATCCATTATTGATTCTCAAGGTCGCGTTATCGCTACTTGGGCTGATGTAATCAACCGCGCTAACTTAGGTATGGAAGTAATGCACGAGCGTAACGCTCACAACTTCCCCTTAGACTTGGCTGCTGGTGAAGTTGCTCCTGTTGCAATGAGCGCTCCTGCAATCAACGGTTAATAAAGCTTTGTTAATAGCTTAATTACAGAAACACCCTCCAGAAATGGGGGGTGTTTTTGTTTTGCGTAAAAATCTGGTGTTGCTGATAGTTAAGATGGGAATGTTCGTAATTAAAACCTTATGCCTAGTACAGCTAATTTTCTGCAATACACCCAATGGTGTGGTATTGCGACAATAGTATTTGCAGTTCTGACAATCTTGGCTTTCATTGTCAAATGGGGCTTCCGCTTCCGGCTCGTGGGTGCAACTGGCTTTATGCTGGTACTGACAGGGGGGTTATTTTCACTTTCCCTCGTTCCCCTAAGTCGCACAGTCATTTCTGGTGCTGTCAAGTACACCCTAGTTTATGATAACGGTTCTAACCAAACTGTAATTGCGATCGCACCGGAAATTACTCCCACAGAATTAGAAGCTACTTTACGTCAAGCAGCTAGTAACCTTTATTCCTATGGTCGCTTAGGTAGCGGTGGCAACAAGCAATTAACAGTCCGCGCCCGCACTATTATCCACCCAGAAATAGGTTTATCTGTACCTCTGTATTTGGGTCAAGTAAATCGCACTTTGGTTAGTCGTGAAGACCCAGAAATGGCGGTAGAAGTTTATTTAGATAAATTTGCTTCATTATCGAAACCTCCGGCTTCATAGGTGACATGACAGTTAAGAGGGAATGAGAAAAATGTTCTTTCTTCCTCCTGCTGACAGGGCGCAGGCCCTGCGCCCCTACATCCTGATTTTCTATTTGCACATTTTTTGTCGTCTATAATACAATAAAGATTATTTTAAAATTTGATTAAGAAATATCAATAGTTTTGGCAAAATAGTGATCATGTCTAATCAACATTCTACTGAAACTTTATCTACCCAAACCTCTAGCTCATTTTTCAGCCTTTCTGTTTCCCCTGGGAAAGTCATTCGCGGTGCGGGTGTGTTGTCAACCGTTGCGGATGAAGTCGCTAATTTGGGAACTCGTCCCTTAATTATTGCTGGAAACCAGACTCTCAATCTTAGCCAAGAGAGTTTACAACCTCTTTTCCAATCTCCAGAATTGCATCCTGTCTTAGTTTCTTATGGTGCTGATTGTTGTGAAGCTAGTCTGAAAGCTTTAGGCAAAGCCGCTAAGGAACATAAGGCTGATATGATTATCGGTATTGGTGGTGGTAAAGTGCTAGATACGGCTAAATTAGTCGCGCACCAGTTGACTTTTCCATCTGTGACAATTCCCACGTCTGGAGCTACCTGTGCGGCTTGGACGGCCCTTTCTAATGTATATTCAGAAACGGGGGCGTTTTTGTATGATGTGGCTTTATCTCGCTGTCCTGATTTGCTAATTTTGGATTATCATTTGATTCAGACTGCACCCCAACGGACTTTAGTAGCAGGAATTGGGGATGCGATCGCAAAATGGTATGAAGCATCAGTGAGTAGTGGACATTTACAACAAACCCTGATTATTGCCGCAGTTCAACAAGCGCGAGTTTTACGAGATATTTTATTACAAAAGTCCGCTGCTGCTTTACAGTCTCCCGGTAGCGAAGTTTGGCAAGAAGTTGTAGACGCAACTGTACTCCTAGCTGGGGTAATTGGGGGACTTGGTGGGGCGCAATGTCGCACAGTTGCCGCCCATGCAGTCCATAATGGTTTAACTCACATTTGTGGACATGGTAGCATTCACGGGGAAAAGGTCGCTTATGGTATCCTTGTACAACTGCGGTTAGAAGAAATGATCCAGGGAAATCAATTAGCAGCGTCAGCAAGACAACAATTGTTGAAATTCTATGCAGAGATTGGACTACCCCAAAAATTAGCAGATTTGGGATTAGGTAATATCACTCTGGCTGAGTTACAAACAGCAGCGGAAATTAGTTTAGAACCTAATTCGGATATCCATCGTTTACCGTTTAATGTAGCGTTGGAACAATTGATGGCTGCAATGGTTTCTACTACTGCACCAAACCAATTAAAAATTAAAAATTAAAAATTGGTAATTGGTAATAGGTGATTGGTAATTGGTAAAATTTTCATCTATTCTCAGTCTCCAGTCCCCTGTTCCCTATTTCTATTCGAGGTGAATGAATGAGTTTGAGTTGGATTTCTCCCGCAGAACGGATACAAAAATTGCCGCCTTATGTGTTTGCTCGTTTGGACGAATTAAAGGCTAAGGCTAGGGAACAAGGATTAGATTTAATTGATTTGGGTATGGGGAATCCTGATGGTCCTACACCCCAACCAGTCATAGACGCAGCCATAGCAGCCTTGCAAAATCCCGCTAATCACGGTTATCCACCATTTGAAGGGACGGCTAGTTTCCGTAAATCTATTACTCAATGGTATCATCGCCGTTATGGTGTGACACTTGATCCTGATAGTGAGGCTTTACCTTTACTTGGTTCTAAGGAAGGTTTGGGGCATTTAGCGATCGCCTACATTAATCCTGGTGATACTGTATTAGTACCTTCACCATCTTACCCTGTGCATTTTCGTGGACCGATTATTGCTGGGGGAATTATCCACAATTTAATTCTCAAGGAAGAAAATAACTGGTTAATTGATTTAGCGGCGATTCCTGACGAAGTGGCAAGAAAAGCCAAAATTCTCTATTTTAATTATCCTAGTAATCCTACCGCAGCTACCGCCCCCCGCGAATTTTTTGAAGAAATTGTCGCTTTTGCACGGAAGTATGAAATTCTCTTAGTCCATGATTTATGTTATGCAGAATTAGCTTTTGATGGTTATCAACCTACTAGCTTATTAGAAATTCCCGGCGCAAAGGAGATAGGTGTAGAGTTTCACACCCTGTCTAAAACTTATAATATGGCAGGTTGGCGGGTTGGGTTTGTCGTCGGAAATCGTCATGTTATCCAAGGTTTGCGGACACTCAAAACCAATTTAGATTATGGCATTTTTTCCGCTTTGCAAACTGCGGCAGAAACTGCTTTACAACTTCCTGATTCTTATTTACATGAAGTGCAACAACGTTACCGCATTCGTCGAGATTTTTTAATTGATGGTTTGGGTAAGTTGGGGTGGAATATTCCCAAAACTGAAGCAACTATGTATTTGTGGATAAAATGTCCGGTAGGAATGAATTCTACAGATTTTGCTTTGAATGTTTTACAGCAAACTGGGGTGGTTCTGACTCCTGGAAATGCCTTTGGTGTGGGTGGTGAAGGCTATGTGAGAATTAGTTTAATTGCAGATTGCGATCGCTTGGGTGAAGCTTTACAAAGATTCAAGGAAGCAGGTATTTGCTATCAATCGGAAGTTTCTGTTTCTGCGTGATCATCAAAGTGAGAGGTAATCGCTTGGGTGAAGCTTTACAAAGTAGACGCGGTTTAGTTTAACAACAGAAAATCAAATTTAATTCCACCCCCAAGGGTGAAATTAAACTTCAAATCCTAAAATTTCAAGTCCTTAGCACTGACATTAAGAGATTGAGAATTTTGATTTGTAACTGACTGTGCTAATTTGCCATTAGAAAGAACAGAAATAGCGCGGGTATATTGGGGATCGCTATTTGTACCGATTAAACTGGGATTAGAAGCTAATTGGCGTTCTTGCGTTTGGGTCAAGTCTAGCTTGATATCAGGCGCAATCCCTTTATGATTAATATCTGTACCATTAGGTGTATAATAATGGGCAATAGTCACAGCTAAACCTGAACCATCTGCTAGTTCATGAACTGATTGTACTAAAGCCTTCCCAAAAGTTTGACTACCAACAACCACTGCCCGTTTATTATCTTTGAGTGCGCCGGTGAGAATTTCACTAGCACTAGCAGAATTCCATCAACTAAAATGGCTAAAGGTAATTTAGTAATAGCTGTACGGTTAGCTGTTGTTTGGGCGCTTGATCCTTTACGGTCTACAGTTTTGACGATATGACCGTCATCTAACCACATTCTGGCAATTTCTATACTCGCATTCAACAAACCACCAGGATTACCTCGCAAATCCAAAACGTAGGAATCAACTTTTTGGTTGCTCAAGTTGCGAATGGCCATACGCATTTGATCAGCCGCGTGGGAGCTAAATTCTTGTAATCTAATATACCCAACTCGCCGACCAGCTTCTTGTTTCAGGGTATACCGGACTGTGGGAACTTCTATGGTCGCTCTTGTTAATTTAACGTTAAATTTGTTACTTACTCTTTCCAAGTCCAAGCTCACAGAAGTACCAATCTGACCACGAATCAATTTTGAGGCATCTTCTACTGTCATTTTCAGGGTAGACTTACCATCAATTGCCACAATCTCATCGCCTGATTTGAGTCCGGCTTTGAGGGCTGGAGAGTTTTCTATGGCTTCTATCACCGTGAGGCGTTTGGTTTTTTCGTTGATTTGCATCCGAATCCCAATCCCGGACACTTCCCCAGATGTTTGGTTGGTCAGGGATTCATATTGTTTGGGGTTCATAAACCGAGTGTAGGGATCACCCAACTTTTGCAAAGCTTCGCGGATGGCTACATAGGCTTCGTCTTTAGAAGTATAGTCTTTACTTAATAGACTTTGTCTGATTGCTTGCCAATCTTGTTGGTTAAATTTTTCATCAACATATTCACGATTCACCAACTGCCAAACTTGGTCAACTAATGCTTTCGGACTATCTTGTAAAGCAGCATGAACGCAGCGTGTCCAAGCTTGACCAAATACAGATACAGTAGCAGTTGTGGCGATCGCTCCACCAATCAGGGCAGCTTGGAGCGGTGAGTAACGTTTCGCAGATTGGTTCATGTATATTAGCTGAAATAATTGTGTTTTTGACAGTTTATCAATCAGAATTTTCTGATATGTTCTAGTTTTTTTATCCTAATAATCTTGATACTTCATCCATATTTTGACCTTTTGTCAATGGTAAGCTAGATATTTTATTTGTTGCTTAACAAATAGGATTTGATTTGATCAGTTTTTTACAAAGTAACACTGAGATGAGTGTCATTATGTAAATGCTCAATTATTTTTTCTACGATAGCACTTTCCTAGCTTAGTAGCTGTGATTTGCATCAATAGATAATTAAAGTTTTATTAATTATTGATGTTTTATAAATTTATCATCAACTTATTAATTCACTTTTGGGGTAAAGTTGATTAATTGTGGCGATTGTTACAAAAATCATTCTAATGTTTAAATTCGCTTTTATCCATAGAAAATGCTCTCCGGTACTTGTTATACTAAATTACCAGTCGGTAAAAGGGTAAATAGAGAATATTTTGCCATAATGTTCAGAAATACGGCTCATTTATGATAAATAGCAAACTTTATGAGATTTTTTTGTTTAGATTTTGGATACTATGTACTCAAGAGCCATAAAAAATTAACTTGTTTTACGACTGTAACGTTTGTTTTAGCTTATTCATAAATATTAACGATCACTTTACTAACTTTTGTAATTCCCAAAGTAAGTCATGGGACAGAATTAATTCGCACCTTAAAAAAATGAACTGATTTTGCGCGATAATAAAAAACTGCTTGCGAATAACCAAATATCTAGTGGTAAATAATTTAGCTAATCTGTACAGCTTATGCTCAATTTCTCAATCAATCATGGCAAATTGTGTTATGTGTCCAAGCAGAATTCAGAAAACTCACAAAAGTGTAAAGAAAAGAAATTATGAATAACCAACCCAAAATAATTGTCCTTGATGATGATCCCACAGGTTCGCAAACTGTCCATAGTTGTTTATTATTAATGCGCCCTGATGTAGAAACTTTACGTTTAGGATTAAAAGATGATGCCCCCATTTTCTTTATTTTAACTAATACTCGTTCATTGACTCCAGAAGCAGCCGCATCTGTGACTAGAGAAGTTTGTCATAACCTCAAACTCGCATTAGCAGCCGAAAAAATCGCCGATTTTCTCGTAGTTAGTCGTTCTGACTCTACCTTGCGTGGACATTATCCCATAGAAACCGATGTCATTACCGAAGAACTCGGTCCTTTTGATGCTCATTTTCTCGTTCCGGCATTTTTTGAAGGGGGAAGAATTACCCGCGACAGCATTCATTATCTAATTATTGATGGTGTTCCCACTCCCGTACATGAAACAGAATTTGCCCGTGATTCTGTCTTTAGTTACAATTACAGCTACCTTCCTAAATATGTAGAGGAAAAAACCAAAGGACGGATTAAAGAAGATACCGTTGCTAGGTTTTTACTTGCAGATATCCGTGCTGGTAGCTTAGAACGCTTATTACAACTTGAAAATAATCAGTGTGGTGTTGTAGACGGGGAAAATCAGCAGGATCTTAATACCTTTGCTGTAGATGTATTAACAGCCGCAAGTCAGGGAAAACGGTTTTTATTCCGTTCTGCTGCTAGTATTTTAACAGCTTTGGCTGCCTTACCACCCCAACCCATTGCTGCTGAAAACATGGCACAATATATCCGAGGTGGGAAATCTGGTGCAATAATTGTTGGTTCTCACGTCAAAAAGACCACTCAACAGTTAGAATCATTATTACAAGTTAAGGGAACGGTAGGCATAGAAGTTAATGTGGGCAGATTACTTAATAATGGGGTAAATGAATCTGCTAAACTGCTAACCGAGATTCTAGAAAATGTCAAAGTAGTACATAGTGCTGGTAAAACTCCAGTAGTTTATACTAGTCGGCAGGAATTGACTTTTAAAGATGTCAAAACTAGATTAGATTTTGGCAGCACAGTTTCAGCTTTACTTATGGATATTGTCCAGGGTTTACCATCTGATATAGGATTCCTAATCAGTAAGGGGGGTATT
>JANMGZ010000063.1:0-1662 GCA_031374905.1 Dolichospermum sp. OTE_70_metabat_362_sub | reverse complement strand
AAGTATAAAGCCGTATCTACTGTATCAGTGGTTTCATCTGTTTCCATGACCACAACTTTAAAAGCTTTACCAAAGGGTAAACGTCCTGTTGGTTCTCGTCCATTGTTAACTGCTTTGAGTATCCCCGAACCTCCCACAACTTCTTGGTATTTACCAGAAATCCATTGCTTACCTTCCAAGGATGAGCGATCGCTCTTACCTACATTTTCCAAATTATCTAGTTCTAAATAAGCACAGTCTTTTTGAGTACAGGGTACAGAAAAGCCTTGCACATCTGAGCCAGAAATTGGATTGTTACGGCGATTTTCTGCTATTCCATAAACTGCATCAATCCGCATGACTAAATTACCAACTTCACTGATAGGATTGGGCATCAATCCTAAAGGTACTTGTCCCAATCCAGGAATGTTTTTGACAAAGCTATTCATCCAATTGGTTAAATCTTGAATTGGTACTGTTTCTAAATTAGGAATTGAAGTCAGCGAGAACTTTGACAAATCAATTTCTCCCAGCTTGATTTTACCAACTTCATATTGTGTCAACACTTGAGCTAATGTTAAATTCAATGCTTCAATTCCTTGAGTTTTCAGTAAAGCCGCAACAGGTTGAATATCTTTCACTGGTATTTGAGCTAATTGAGGAACAACTTTAGCTAAATGACTCAATGTTTGTTGTTCAATTAAAGAAAATTCACTCAAAGCAATCTTGTTTAAATCAATAGATGTAATATCTCCAATAGCTTGCAAAGCAAACTTTTCTGCTTGCAATGCCTCACTGATATCTCCTAACTTCAAATATACATCAGGAGTCATGCCCACAGTCCAAGTCCGACTCAAATCATAACCTAAAGTTTGGCTATAGGGACTACCATCAATTGCCCCCGATTGACTGATACCTGGTAGTTGACTAAGAGAAATGCGATTCCAGTCTGGCAGCAAAAGTTTGTTAGCAGGTAATCGAGATTGACTATTAGCAACTTCGACAATTCGAGTAGGCAGATTGCCATTATCAAATTTACTGTTGGCAGCTTGCACAGTAACACTGTAGATAATAAAACTCATAACAATGAGCAAAAATATCCATCTTTTTGAATTGTTCATAATTCCAAGTTTTTAAATGACGACAAATACACCCCAATCAGTCAAATATTTGCTTGAATAAAGGCTGGATTTAATACAAATCGGTTAAGGAAATAAAGTAGACTAAACCCCTTGAAATATTGTTGTCTATAATGCCTAAAAAATGCTTAACCGCATAGTGTTCAGGCTGTATTTGTTTGACTTTGGAGTGTACGTATCAGCAGGTTGCGTAAGGAGGTACAAAATCTAAATTGAAACCTTACACAAAGCCGATTTTACTCCTGACTCCTGATAGCCCAGCGTTGCGTAAGCCAGATTCTGCTGTATCAATGGAAATATGATTTATAAATCGCATTCGTGATTCCTGAATCCTGACGATTTACAACTCTAATTCTGGGGATGTTGACTGCTGAATTTTCTGAGACTTGTAACCTAAGCCAGAGTTATATCCTGGTAATTTCGGATTGGGATTAGCTGCTGATTCAGTATAGGGTGTATCACCCAAGTTAATTTCAAAAACATTTTCTTGATAACCATCTTCAAATCTGTCTGTTTCCCAAGGGTTAATATTATCCTCATCACC
>JANMGZ010000567.1:0-1755 GCA_031374905.1 Dolichospermum sp. OTE_70_metabat_362_sub | reverse complement strand
CTAAACCTGTAGGTAAGGGGACAGGTTTAGTTGTGAAAAATGGTTCAAATAAACGTTTCTGGATATTTTCAGGAATGCCAATACCATTATCTTGAATCCGAATTATTACTTGTTGATTTTTATATATTTCAGTATAAATTTCAATTTTGGCATTGTTGGTGATGCTGCCATTAATTAATGATTCTTCTAAAGCATCAATCGCATTCCCTAAAATATTCATAAATACTTGATTGAGTTGTCCTGCATAACATTCAACTTTAGGTAGTTGTCCGTATTTTTGGATAACTTCAATAGCGGGACGTTCTGGTGAAGCTTTCAAACGACTTTGTAAAATCATTAATGCACCATCAATACCTTCATGAATATTGACAGCCTTCATTTCTGCTTCATCTAGCCGGGAAAAATTGCGTAAAGATAGGACAATATCTTTAATTCTTTGCGAGCCAAATTCCATAGAATTAAGTAATTTGGGTAAATCTGTAATGATAAAATCTAAGTCAATATCTCCTATTTCTGTGGCAATTTCCGTGACTGGTTTGGGGTAGTGCTGTTGATAAAGTTGAATGAGTCTAATTAAATCTTGAATATATTGATTTGCTGGGGCAATATTACCATAAATAAAACTAACTGGGTTATTAATTTCATGGGCTACACCTGCGACTAATTGCCCTAAACTTGACATTTTTTCACTTTGCACTAATTGAGCCGCAAGTTGTTGTGCTTCTTGGCGTAATTGGGCTTCTGAGTGTCGTAATATTTCTTCAGCTTGTTTACGTTGGGTGATATCGTGGACAATGACAACGTATTCCTGAAAATCTTGATGAGGTCGGTCGGAAATAGAAACTTCTAAAGTTCTGATTTTCTGATCATGGTGTAGAGTATGTTCTCCCCGCTTATGCCATTGTTCTGGATATTCTGTTAATTCTGGCAGCCATTCTTGGAGATGATGTCCTAATAATTGTAATGGATTAAACCCAAAAAAAGATTCTGTTGCTGGATTTGCTTGTCGAATAATCCCCTGTTCATCTACTACTAAAATAGCATCTTGGGCAACTGTAAATAGGTGTTCGGCAGATTCCCTAGCTTCCGTGAGGGCAACTACTTGAGGTAAACTTGTCCAACAGGCGATCGCTACTCCCACAAATGCTACAGTTATCAATAAAATCACAACTAAATTTTTGGTAGTAGTAATAAAAGCTAAGTTCAATTGCCACACAAATAAGCAACCTACCAAAACGGCACTACATAATAGAAACATCAGCATTCCTACTTGGATAACTAGGGGATCTTTAACTGATGTTATTAATTGTGATTTATACAGCCTTATCCACCAATGCGAACGGAAAATAGGCAGAGGAAGATAACGCACTAAGGCATCAATTATCAATACTCCAAAGGGTGCTAAAAATCCTGCTAGAAAATTTTGCCAACCCCAAGTGTATGCAGTCACGAACAGAATTAAAGTCTCTAATATAAACAATCCTAAAGACAGTTTTGGCCACAATATATTTGGTTGATGGCGTTTTCTCCACAATCCTAAGTGCATGAGTATGAATGCAACAAACCAAGCTACATTCCCGACAATTACAATTTGAGATACATCTCCCCATAGGAAGTAGATGATGCTGATACACAAACTCAGAACTAGAGATGAACCAAATACTCCACGAGAAGAAACTAAAGAAAATACTGGTGCTAAGTGTTTATCTATCGCTAATTGATAGATAATTCGGGGACAGTTGGAAACAGCCGTTG
>JANMGZ010000553.1:0-4328 GCA_031374905.1 Dolichospermum sp. OTE_70_metabat_362_sub | reverse complement strand
TGGACGAGGGGGAATTTTTCCACCCAATTCATCTGGGTTGTGGGTAACAGTTCCCAAAATTACCAATCTTTTATCAGCGGCGGGTGATTTTTGCAAATCTGCCAACATCAAATTACACATCAGAAAATGTCCGAGGTGATTTGTGGTAACGGTTAATTCATATCCTTCCGGAGAAAATAACGGCTCTTTGATTAAAGGCATATAAATGGCAGCGTTGCAAACCAAAGCTTCCAAGGATCTGCCGGTGGCTCTAAAATTGTTAACAAACTGTCTGACGCTTTCTAAAGAGCCTAAATCAATCTGCATAAGTGTGTAGCTATTTGCTGGCATTCCCACACTTTGAGCAGCTTTTTCGGCTTTGATTAAATCACGACAAGCCATGATGACGTGCCAGTTTCCTTTGTTAACGAGAGCCTTGGCTGCTTGCAAACCAACTCCTGAAGAAGCGCCCGTGATGATTGCTGTTGACTTACGATTTTGTTCCATTGTCTTCAACTACTTTGATTATTGTTGAGGTTAAGAAATAGTTTATATGATATTGATGATCTCATCCTTTAAATAGTTCTATACCAATCCTAAGTTAGTCCTGAAAAATATGTAATTAATCATGGATGATGGGAATAACAATACCTTAGCCAAAATACAGCGGTTTCCGCTCTTATGAGGTACAGTAGCAGAAATTAACAAACCAATTGATTCAATATCGAGGATTAATTAAGTGTACCTCATAACACCGGGAAGTGGTGTAAGAGCCTTGATAATTTTTGGCAATTAGAGACTTTTTATGTGATTTTCTGCTTATTGGAGTCGTAATTATCACAATCAATATTTCAGAAATATCTATGACCAGGGATAGTAATATAAAGTTGGGTTCAAAGATATTATTTGTTAGTAAAGCGGTTCAAAATTACCTGTTTAATTGCAACTTAGTTTGACAGTCTCAGGTTTAATTTCCAGCCATGCACCATCCTTTATTGCTGATTTTCGTTAAAATCACGATTTTTTCCCTAATGTTAGCCATAGGATGCAATCTCTGTTTTGAAGAAATGGTTTCCCTGTGGCGAAAACCTGGTTTACTATTCCGTGCGCTTTTAGCCGTTGTGGTGCTAGTTCCTTTAGTGTTTATTGGCCTGCTAAAACTGTTTAACTTACCCCCTGAAGTAATCACAGGATTAGCCTTGCTGGCGGCTTCTCCAGGTGCGCCTCTGACCACAAAGCGATCGCAAATGGCTGGATGCAGATTCTCCTACTCAGCCAGTCTTCAATTAACTCTCGCCATACTTGCAGTTTTAGTTACTCCCGTCACCTTGGGGATTTTTTTCACCCTATTTCAGCATCTTGCAGAAAAAGTGACAATTTTAGAAGTTGCCAGACAGGTGATCATGGTACAATTCTTGCCTATAAGTATCGGTCTGTTGCTGCAAAAGTTTGTTCCTCAATTTGCCAGAAATATCGCCCAACCTTTAAATTTTATTGCTGATATTCTTTTGTTAATACTGGTTGTTGTAACGGGCGTTTTAGGAATTCCCCTATTTTTTAAAGTTTGGGGATTACCGATAGTTGTGATTGCAATTATGGTAATTGCCTCTTTAGTAATAGGACACATTTTAGGAGATAACAATGATGATACACGACCGATTTTAGCAATTTCCTGTATTGCTCGTAATGTCGGATTAGCCTTGTTTATCGCTATTTTGAATAACGTACAGCAACAGGTAATTCCCACAATCATAGCTTATGTAATTGTAGGCGCAATTATAGGAAGTTTTTACTCAATTTGGAATAAACACAAACTTAGCGCAACAATCTAACTAAATGCAATTTCTTAACTCCTCTCCGTGCCTCTGCGTCTCTGCGTGAGAAAAAAGCTCAATTATGGCATTATTTGAACAGCTAGAGAGCGGGTTAGCATTTGTTGTAACTTTGCTCAAATTATTACTAGAATCTATTGCTGTATTTTGTATCTTATTGGGTGTAATAAAAACCGGAAAAATAGCAATTTCTCTGAACCATCATCATAGTCAAAACCGATTGCTACAAATCCGGCTCAACTTTGGAATTTGGCTAGTGCTGGCATTAGAGTTTCAATTAGGAGCAGATATTCTTTCCACCACCTTAACCTCAAGCTTTGAGTCTGTAGGAAAACTAGGAATTGTTGCCCTAATCAGAACTTTCCTCAATTATTTTCTGAGTCAAGAACTCAATAAACAACAATAAAAGTAATTATTCAGAGGTAATTTACAGACATATCTTACCACAATGAATCAGCCACCCATAAATTCAGAAACACCTGAACAACTTTCTACCAATGATTTAGCAGCAGACAGGACAGAACTAGCTAAATACCGCAGTCGAGCAGCAGCAGATCGCACATTAATGGCGTGGATACGTACCTGTCTTTCCTTAATTGGTTTTGGCTTTGGTATTCCCACCATTGTTAGAGCAATTGAAAATACTCGTCTGAGTCATCATCTCAACTCAGTCAGATTTTCAGTGATTGTGGGGTTGTCTTTCATTGTGACGGGAATGTTGGGAATGGTTTTAGGGTTGAGAGAACACCGTCAGTTACTTAAACAAATTCAAAATAATCGCTATACCTACGAAACTTCTCACAGTGCGGAAATTATCGGAGTGGCTTTACTTGTAATTGGCTTAGTTAGTTTTCTTGGTGTGATAATTCGGGCAATGAATTTTTGACTTTTGATTTTACGGTGGTACTACTTCCCCTTCTATTTTCTCTCCTTATTACGATAGAAGGGATTTAGCAATGCTCTATGTATGAGAATTTTTTAGGCTGATATTTTCTCATTAGTACCATCGTTTGGCCAAAATGTGTTGTTTATCTGCGACTTATTGCTTTTGTTTCAAAATTCCATAATACAGTAATAATTTCTGGATTTTGAAGTTCTCCTTTCCAGATAACTCGTAAACCACGCAGTTTATCTATAAATTTTGCATAAATAGTATTTCGCAAATTTTTATCTAGTATGGTAACTCTAATATCGTTACCATGAAAATCCTTTTCCCCATATAAGAGAGCAATTTTCATCATAGTTTCATTAATAGCTCGTTGCTGTTTACGTCTTTGTGTATGATCAGGATCTAGAAAACGGATTTTCTCTTTGAGAGTACCAACTTTATATTGATTTTCATCACTTTGAAATATTTGGTTTAGTTGTTTTTGAGTATTCATAACGCTTTTTCCCTAACCGTTCATTACAGCATAAGGAGATAAATTAGCTGTGTATAGGGAAAATAAGGGAAGATATTAACTCCTTTATCTTCCTTTATCTCCACTTCCCAACAGGGATGATATTGGTTAAAGTAGTAACAGTTAATGATTAAGTCGAGTATCTACCTATGAATAAACAACGTAAACGCGGTTTTTCTATCAAACCTGAAGGTCGAATTTTAATTGAACAAAAGATGCGAGATAAAGGCTACAATCGTGATAAATTGGCGGAAGTAGCAGAAATTAGTATTGATACTATTAATTCTCTTGTCCGTGGAGAAAATAAAGAAAGAAAAACTATAGAAGCTGTTGCGCGTGCTTTAGATATTCAATTAATAGATATTGTTGATGCTGGTGAGTTGTATCCTCAAGTGGAAAATACAGCAAAGAATAATACTAACATTAACTGGTTGCAAGTTTGCCACAAGATGTTAGAAGAACAGCAAGAACAACAACGCATTAGACGTAAAGCTTCAGCAATGGGATATGAGGTAAATGTTCATGTACCATTGGGGTTAGTTGAACGCAAACAGCAACAACGACGAAATGAAAATGTTGAAAGAAAAGAGATTTATCAGTTAGAATCAGAAGTTATTACTAAAACGTATCAACATCAAGATTTTTTACAAGAGGTCATTAATCAAGGTTATCAGGGAAAAAATAAACATATTGCTATAGTTGGAGAACCGGGAGCAGGTAAAACCACGTTATTAAATGCTATTGCTTCAGACATCAAAGATAAAAATCAGAAGTTACCAATTTTTATTTCTCTTGGTAGCTTACAAGGTATGACATTAGCTGATTATATTCTGAAAAAATGGCTACCTGATGCTATCAGGTTAATAAATATTGTTCCTAGTTTAGAAATAGAAGCACAACTACAAACAGAATTTTATCAAGGTAATTTTTGTTTATTGTTAGATGGTGTTGATGAAATGGGAGAATCTTCACCTATACAAGCATTAAATAAAATTTCTCAAGAGTTGACAAGTTGGTTAGGACAAGCACGAGTTATTTTAACTTGTCGGTTAAATGTTTGGGATGCTACTGTAAATAATAATATTTTACCTGGATTTAATACTTTTAAAACTCAGGA
>JANMGZ010000507.1:0-10599 GCA_031374905.1 Dolichospermum sp. OTE_70_metabat_362_sub | reverse complement strand
CACAAACCTGATAGATTTAGCTATCAGCGAGTAAAAACTGGTAAAGATGAAAGTCCTGGTTATTGGTGGTGATGGGTATTGTGGTTGGGCAACCGCGCTTTACCTTTCTAATCGAGGTTATGAAGTTGGAATTTTAGATAGTTTGGTGCGGCGACACTGGGATAATGAATTGGGTGTAGAAACCCTTACCCCAATCGCACCAATTCAGAAACGTCTCCAGCGATGGCAGGATTTGACTAGCAAGTCTATTGATCTGTTTATCGGCGATATTACTAATTACGAGTTTCTGCACAAAGCTTTACACGAATTTCAACCAACTGCGATCGTGCATTTTGGTGAACAGCGTTCAGCGCCATTCTCTATGATTGACCGTGAACACGCTGTTCTTACGCAGGTCAATAATGTGGTGGGGACGTTGAACTTGCTGTACATTATGCGGGAAGATTTCCCTGATTGCCATTTGGTGAAATTGGGAACAATGGGTGAGTATGGAACTCCCAACATTGACATTGAAGAAGGATACATCACGATTGAACACAACGGGCGCAAGGATACTTTGCCCTATCCTAAGCAGCCAGGTTCAATGTATCATTTGAGCAAAGTTCATGATAGCCATAATATTCACTTTGCTTGTCGGATTTGGGGTTTAAGGGCTACAGACTTAAATCAAGGGATAGTTTACGGTGTCTTAACCGAAGAAACGGGGATGGACGAACTGTTAATTAACCGGTTGGATTATGATGGTGTGTTTGGTACAGCATTGAATCGCTTCTGTATTCAAGCTACCGTGGGACATCCCCTCACCGTCTACGGTAAAGGTGGACAAACTCGCGGCTTGTTGGATATTCGGGATACAGTGCGATGTATTGAGTTAGCGATCGCTAATCCGGCTGAACCAGGAGAATTCCGTGTGTTTAACCAATTTACCGAACTATTTAGCGTTGGTGATTTAGCGATGATGGTGAAAAAAGCCGGTAACGCTATGGGGCTAAATGTGGATATTAACCACATAGACAATCCTAGAGTGGAGAAGGAAGAACACTATTTCAACGCCAAAAATACCAAACTTCTAGATTTGGGTTTACAACCGCATCTTCTCTCAGATTCTCTACTTGATTCGCTATTAAACTTTGCTGTCAAGTATCAAAACCGAGTTGATCACAAACAGATTCTCCCCAAAGTTTCTTGGCATAGAAAATAGGTGACAGTAAAGGAGGCAAGAGGTAAAGGTGGATTCATTCTCCCCTGACTTCTGACTCCTGACTTCTGTCTTCTGACTTCTGACTCCTGACTTCTGTCTTCTGACTTCTGACTTCTGACTCCTGACTGGGCGCAGGCCCTGCGCCCCTACCTCCTCTTTTTATGCGAATTGCCCTGTTTACAGAAACCTTTTTACCGAAAGTTGACGGCATTGTTACGCGCCTCCGCCATACTGTTGACCATTTACAACGTCATGGCAATCAAGTTTTGGTATTTGCCCCTGAAGGTGGGATCACTGAACATAAAGGCGCGAAAGTTTACGGAGTTAGTGGTTTTCCTTTACCTCTCTATCCAGAGTTAAAAATGGCACTGCCTCGCCCTGCCATTGGTCACGCTTTAGAAGAATTCAAGCCTGATATTATTCATGTTGTTAATCCCGCAGTTCTCGGACTATCAGGGATTTTTTATAGTAAAGTTCTCAAAATTCCTTTGGTGGCTTCTTATCATACCCATTTGCCCCAATACCTGCAACATTACGGACTGGGTATGTTAGAAGGGTTACTATGGGAGTTATTGAAGCTAGGTCACAATCAAGCTGAGTTAAATTTGTGTACTTCTACGGCAATGGTAAAGGAACTTTCTGCCCATGGGATTGAAAGATGTGATTTATGGCAACGGGGGGTAGATACAGAATTATTTCATCCTGATTTAGTCAGTGCGGAAATGCGATCGCTTCTTTCCCAAAATCATCCAGATAGCCCCTTATTACTATACGTTGGTCGTCTTTCTGCGGAAAAGGAAATTGAACGCATCAAACCGATTTTAGAAGCTATTCCTGATGCCAGATTAGCATTAGTTGGCGATGGACCTCACCGACCAACTTTAGAAAAACACTTTGCTGGCACAAATACTTATTTTGTCGGTTATTTGATGGGTAAAGAATTAGGTTCAGCTTTTGCTAGTGCTGATGCTTTTATTTTTCCTTCCCGGACAGAAACACTCGGATTAGTGCTGCTAGAAGCCATGGCCGCAGGATGTCCGGTAGTTGCAGCCCGTTCTGGAGGTATACCTGATATTGTGACAGATGGTGTAAATGGATATCTTTTTGATCCACAAGCAGATATTCAAGAAGCGATTAATGCTACAATCCGTCTGTTAAAACAACGGCAGGAAATCACTATTATTCGGAAAAATGCCCGTGCAGAAGCTGAAAAATGGGGATGGACATCTGCTACACAACAACTTCAAGATTATTATCAAAAAATAATCTTCAACAGTAGCAGGAGTCAGGAGTCAGGAGTCAGGAGTCAGAAGCGAGAATAAGAGTGCTATATGGCTTTTTTTCTAAATTTTCAACCTCATTCAATTGCATAGAGCTATATTACTAAGATCCAAAATCCAAAATCTAAAATCCAAAATCCAAAATCCAAAATCTAAAATCTAAAATCTAAAATTCCCATGACACTTCCTAATCCCGGTAGCGTCTTGGCTACATTAATCGAACTAACACAAATTAATCGGACTGATGCCTTATTAAGTCGGGTTAAAGACCTTTCTGTTAATGAATTTGTATGTTTACTTGATTTTATTACGGCTGAATTTCAGCAATTTATCAGAGCTATTGATTTAATCAATAATGAAGCTCTAGAAACGATGCTGGAAAAGGTGCTAGAAGCTATTACTTTGAAAATTGGTCAAATTCTCCAAGCCGAACACACAGCTATTTTTTTAGTTGATTACGATAAAGGGCAATTATGGTCAAAACTTCCTCAAGATAATAGTCAAAAGTTTCTAGAAATTCGGAGTTCTATTACTGTTGGTATTCCTGGTCATGTAGCCACTACTGGTAACTGTCTCAACATCTCAGAAACGGCGAATCATCCCCTCTTTAGTCCAGAGTTGGAAAGACAAATGGGCTATAAGATCCGCAATTTATTATGTATGCCAGTTCTGAGTAGTAAGAACCAAACTGTAGCGGTAGTCCAACTGGCAAATAAAACGGGGGATATTCCTTTTGATGTGGAAGATGAGGAACGATTTCGGGATTTTGCGGCAGCTATTGGCATTATTTTAGAAAGTTGTCAATCTTTCTATGTAGCGGCTCGTCATCAACGAGGAGCAACGGCTTTATTACGAGCTACACAAACTTTAGGCCAAAGTTTGGATTTAGAAGCCACCTTGCAAATAGTGATGGAACAAGCCCGGATCTTAATGCAAGCAGATCGGAGTACCCTATTTTTATATCGCAAAGAATTAGATGAATTGTGGACAAAGGTAGGAGATGTTAATAGTAAAAATCTGATAGAAATTCGGATTAATGCGAGTCAGGGGATTGCTGGTTATGTAGCCTCAACTGGTAAAGCTTTGAATATCACAGATGCCTATAAAGATAGTAGATTTGATGCTTCTATAGATCAAAAAACAGGTTATTTAACTCACAATATTTTATGTTTACCAGTATTTAATTCTGCTAATGAATTGATTGGTGTTACACAATTAATTAATAAACAACAAGGTAGCTTTACTAATTCTGATGAAGAATTCATGAAGGCGTTTAATATCCAAGCGGGGATTGCTTTGGAAAATGCCCGGTTATTTGAAAGTGTTTTGTTAGAAAAACAATATCAAAAAGATATTTTGCAAAGTTTATCTGATGCGGTAATTTCTACAGATATGCTCGGTCAAATTGTGACTATTAATGATGCTGCATTGGAGTTATTAGGTTGTCCAGTTAGAAAAGCTAATAATAAAAATAATAAGTTGCTCTGGGAAAAAAATTTAATTGGTCGTCAGGTTTGGGATGTTATTCCGATTGAAAATCTGCAAATGCGACTAGAAGATAGTTTGAAACATGGAGCTAAACATTATGTCCCTGAACAAAGTTTGATGGTGGGGTTATATGAAAAGGTGAATAATGAATTAATTTTAGCTATTTGCGATCGCCATCACCCAAATATTTTTATTCCCTGGAATCAATCTCTAACTTCTCAATCTGAGTTACTGAACGCGGATGTCGTAGAGAAATTAGAACGGAGTATTAATTTAACTGTTAATCCTTTAACCAACCCAGAAGGTGGATCTCGTGGTGGTTTGGTGGTGCTGGAAGATATCAGTCGCGAAAAACGCATGAAAAGCACCTTATATCGTTATCTGAATCCTCATGTAGCCGAGCAGGTAATGGCTTTAGGACAAGATGCTTTAATGGTGGGTGAACGCAAGGATGTAACTATTTTGTTTTCTGATATTCGGGGTTATACAACCTTGACAGAAAACTTAGGTGCGGCGGAAGTTGTATCACTCCTAAATCAGTATTTTGAAACTATGGTAGAGGCGGTTTTTAATCATGAAGGGACTTTAGATAAATTTATTGGTGATGCTTTAATGGCGGTATTTGGTGCGCCGCTACCACTTACCGAAAATCATGCTTGGCTGGCGGTAAAATCAGCGCTGGATATGCGTCAACGATTACAAGAATTTAATCAAAAGCGCATTTTTCACTCCCAACCACAAATTCGGATTGGGATTGGGATTAGTTCTGGGGAAGTGGTTTCTGGGAATATCGGTTCTCAAAAACGCATGGATTATACAGTGATTGGGGATGGGGTGAATTTAAGTTCTCGGCTGGAAGGAGTGACTAAAGAATATGGCTGTGACATTATTATTAGCGAGTTTACTTATAATTTGTGTAGCGATCGCCTGTGGGTCCGTCAACTAGATAAAATTCGCGTTAAAGGTAAACACCAAGCTGTTAATATTTACGAGTTGATCAGCGATCGCTCTACTCCTCTAGATGCTAACACGCAGGAATTTTTGCACCATTATCAGGCTGGTCGTAATGCCTATATACTAAAGGAATTTAATCAAGCGATCGCCTCCTTTGAATTTGCCCAAGCTATTCGACCTACAGATAAAGCTGTTAATATTCATTTAGAACGAGCTTATAAATACCGGCAAACACCACCACCACAATCTTGGGATGGTGTCTGGAGTGCGATCGGAAAATAGGCAACAGACAAGCAATAAAAGGGCGTAATAAAAAAACTTCAAAATAAAGAAATACCCCAGCGGTTTTAAGGTATTGGGTCTTGGTAATTGTCAGGAAAAGTGGTTTTTATGTCAAAAATTGGGATCATCTTTTTGGTGGATTTATCTAAATAATCGGTAGCTTTTTGCCTGAAATTAATTAACCTTCTTCAGAACCGTTGCTTTGAAAAGGTTGTTCACCGATTTTCAATTCTTTTTTTGAGTGTTTTAACTGTTTCCAAAGTAACTTAATTTGTTCATAAGCCTCATCTGGTGGCAGTTTTCCACCTGTTTCTAAATTACAGATATAGCCGACTTTCTGGGCAAATTCCTGTAAATTCGCATTGAATACCAAGTTTTCTGGTTTTACCTGACCATAGTAGCGACCACGGGGATAGAGAAAATCCTCTTTGCTGATCATTTTTTCTCCATTTATTTTTTATAGATCTATATAACTTATATCGTACTGTTAGTGTGACAGATAAGTAGAGCTTTAGGACTGTTGGTTATATGTGATTATTAATTCATTTCAAGAGCGCTAATAGTATTATCTGCTACTTTTTTTTATCTATCCTCTCTTGAGAGAGGGAATAGGCTTTGCTGTGAGCGTTAGCCATACGGGAACAGAAAAATCAGTTGTGTAATTAATTATGTCCCCTTACTTACATAAACCTATTAGCACTTAATTAGCCTCCCCACCTCTCCTATTTGGATGAAATCTGATCCTCTTCACGCATTTCTAAATGGGGATACTGATGAATAGGTTGCAAACGCTGGCGAATTTTACCAATGATAATGTAAAGAATTGGCACAATGAACAAACTCAAAAAAGTCGCCACAAACATTCCCCCAAACACCGCAGTACCCAAAGATTGACGACTCGCTGCACCTGCACCTGTAGCAGTTACTAGGGGAAAAATCCCCAGCAAAGTCGAAAAAGCCGTCATCAAAATTGGACGTAAACGACCTTGTGCTGCTTCTACTGCTGCTTTGGTAATTGATAAACCTTGTTGTTCTCGTAGTTGGTTAGCAAATTCGACAATTAAAATCGCATTTTTACTAGCTAAACCAATTAACATGACTAACCCAACTTGGCAAAATATATCATTATTTAAACCCCGTAATGATTGTGATGCTAAAGCTCCCATAATCGCTAAAGGAACTGACAACATAATAATGAAAGGATCAACATAATTTTCATATTGAGCAGCTAACACTAAAAAGACGAAAAGTAAGCCCAAACCAAAAATGATCGGCGCTTGTCCACCAGATTCTTTTTCCTCAGCCGCAATACCTGACCATTCGTATCCCATACTTGTGGGTAATATCTTTTTAGCTAGTTGTTCCATAGCCTTAGTTGCTTGTCCAGAACTAGTACCGGGAGCAGGAGAACCGTTAATTTCAATGGAACGAAATAAGTTGTAGTGATTAATAGTTTGCGCTCCCGTTGTCGGCGTTAATTTCACCAAACTATTCAAAGGAATCATCTGATTAGTTGCAGAACGCACACTTAATAAACCAATATCATCAGGATTGGAACGAAACTGAGCATCTGCTTGGATATATACCCGATATGTGCGAGAAAGAAAATTAAAATCATTGACATATCGTGAACCCAAATAAGTTTGCAGAGTTTTAAAAATATCGTCAATGGAAACTTGCAGAGATTTAGCTTTATTGCGGTCAACTTCAATTAAAATCTGCGGTGTATTCGCGGTAAAGGTGCTAAATACAGCTTGTAGTCCGGGAGTTTGATTACCCTGCATCATGAACTGGCCAACGGTTTGCAGCATAGAATTTAAGCTGTTAGTGCCGGCTATGTCTTGTAACTGAAACTGGAAACCACTAAAACTACCTAAACCGCGAATTGCGGGGGGATTAACTGGGAAAACTCTAGCTTCGGTAATTTCTGAAAATGTTTGTCTTAATTGACCAATAATGGCTTGGACAGATTGATTTGGTTGTTTCCGTTCATCCCATGATTTGAGAGTTGTGAAAATTACGCCACTGTTAGCAGTATTACCACTAAAACTAAAACCACCGATCGCAAAAGTACCCGTAACTTCTGGTAATTTGAGGATTGTTGCTTCAACCTCACTCATGACTTTACTGGTGTATTTGAGTGAAGAACCTTCTGGCCCTTGGATAATTGTGATGAAATAACCTTGGTCTTCGTCGGGGAGAAATGCTGTGGGTACGGTCATGTAAAGCCAAGCAGTGACACCTAATAAACCGATAAATAACAGAAGAATAATCCCCTTAATTTTTGTCAAAAACCTTAAAGAGCGCTCATATCCGCGTCTCATGGCTTCTAGTAACCAGTTAATTCCACCAAATACCCAACCGAAAATCCCTCTAGGTGCGGTTCTTTGCCGTAATAACAAGGCGGAAAGAGAAGGTGTGAGGGTGATAGCCAAAAATGTGGAAATGGCTGTAGAGAAGGCAATTGTCAGAGCAAATTGTTTGTAAATTTCTCCAGTCGAACCAGGGAAAAAGGCTACAGGGACAAACACGGCCATTAATACCAGAGAAGTAGCAATTACAGCCCCAAATAGCTCTTGCATCGAGGTTGAAGCCGCTTCTCGGGATGACATTCCTTTTTCTTGAATTAAGCGGGAGGTATTTTCCACCACAATAATCGCATCATCAACTCCCATACCGGTGGATAGGGTTAAACCAAACATAGTCAAGATGTTGATAGAAAACCCAAAGGCTTTGACGAAGGCAAAAGTACCAATTAAGGATAGAGGAATAGTGATCACAGGAATTAAAGTAGTGCGCCAATCTTGTAAGAAGATAAAGATGACGATAGTAACGAGAGCGATCGCTTCTAAGAGCGTTTTGATCACTTCTGCTAAAGATTCTTCTACAATGGTAGTGGTGTCAAATGCCACTTGATATTTCATCCCTGGAGGAAAGCTTTGGGACAATCGCACCATTTCTTTTTTCACCAAATTAGCCACGTCTAAGACATTGCTTCCTGGTGTCGGAAAAATCCCAATCCCTACGCCTTCATTCCCCTTAAAACGGAGAAATGAGCTATAGTTTTGAGCGCCAAGTTCTGCCCTCCCTACATCTTTCAACTTCATCAAACTACCGTCAGCAGCAGTTTTGATGACTAAATTATCAAATTCTTCAACTTCTGTCAGTCTACTAACTGCCCTCAAGTCAATTTGATACATTTGACCATCTACGGCTGGCTGTTGTCCAATTTGCCCTGCACCTACCTGTAAGTTTTGTTCGTTGAGGGCATTAATCACATCGTCTGTAGTTAAATTCCGACTAGCCAGTTTATTCGGGTCTAGCCATAGACGCATCGCATAGCGGCGTTCACCGAAAATCCGCGCCTCACTCACACCTTTAATCCGTTTGAGAGCATCTACTAAATATAAATCTGCATAATTACTTAAAAAGACATTATTTAAGGCTTTATTATCACTGAACAAACCCATCCCTAACAGAATATTGTTAGATTGTTTGCTGACAGTTACTCCTGTTTGCTTCACACTATCTGGTAACTGGGGTTCAGCGGAGGTAACGCGATTTTGCACGTCAACAGCGGCAATATCCTTATCTTTCGAGGCATCAAATGTTACAGTAATTGTGCTACTGCCATCATTACTACTGCTCGAAGTCATATATTTAATGCCTTCGACACCGTTAATTTGCCGCTCTAAAATCGTTGTTACGGTACTTTCGACAATTTCCGCACTAGCACCAACATAATTAGAAGTGACAATAATCTGCGTGGGACTAATTTCTGGATATTGGGCTGTGGGTAATGTGGGAATACTGATTGCCCCGACTAGCAAAATGATAATAGCGCAGACGCTGGTAAATACAGGTCGCTTAATAAAAAAGTCAACAAACATAAATTGGTAATAGGTAATTGGTAATTGGTAATGGGTGATTGGTAATTGGTAAATTTCTTTCTGACAATTAACTAATGACCAATAACTAATAACTAATGACTATTTTTCAGGAATTATTGGGAGTCCGTCTCTGAGATTTTGGATTCCTGAGATAATCAATTTTTCATCTCGTTGTAATCCTTCAATTACTTGGTAATTATTACCTTTAATATTTCCTAATTTCACCTGTTTTTGTTTAGCTATTAATTGGGAAACACCTTGAGGAGATTTTTCTGTTTTGGCGACAAATACAAAGGTTTCCCCAGCTATGCGAGATATGGCTGTAGTCGGAATTACTACCCCAGAACGTTGATTCCAAATCACTTTAGCCCGAATTAATTGATTTGCTCGTAATAGTCCATTGGCGTTGTCGTAAAGTGCTTTTACTAATATTGATTGAGAGTTATTTGTGATATTGGGAGAAATAAAGAATACGCTAGTATTAGCAATGATTTGACCTTGGGCGTTAATTAATTCCACTGGTAATCCTTGACGCAATTGCGGACCTTTTTCCAAGGGAACAGGAATTTTAACTTCTAAAGGTTGGTTTTGGGTAATAGTAGCTAATGGTGTGGAAGTATTGACAAAATCGCCAACTTTAATGGGAATATCCCCAACAGTTCCCGCAAAGGGAGCAGTAATTTTATAATATTGAAGTTGAACTTGTTGTTGTCTAATATTGGCATCAGCTTGTTGTAAGGATTTTTCTACCTGGGATATGGTAGCTATTTGTGCTTGAATGCGGGAATCTATCGCCCCTAGTTGGGCTTTTGCTGTAGCTAGTTTGTTGGCATATAAATCTTGAGTTTGACGCGATACAGCCCCTTGTGCGGCTAATTCAGAATAGCGATTATAATCTTGTTGGTTTAAGCGGACATCTGCAATATTGGCTAACCGTTC
This sequence comes from Dolichospermum sp. OTE_70_metabat_362_sub, assembly GCA_031374905.1. Lineage (GTDB taxonomy): Bacteria > Cyanobacteriota > Cyanobacteriia > Cyanobacteriales > Nostocaceae > Dolichospermum. The sequence continues at coordinate 565 of JANMGZ010000507.1, read as the reverse complement.
TGCTTGCAAGGATTTTAGGGTAGCGCGAACATTTTCTAGTTGCGCTTGCGAACCTTGACCAGCAGCAGATAAACTACTAACTGCGGCTTGTTGCTGTCGAGAATCTATTTGCAAAATTGCAGTACCAGAGGTAACTAAATCTCCTGACTTCACGAATATTTGCGAAACTTGACCTTGAATTCTGGGTTGGAGATTGACTGAACGTCGAGATTCTAGACTGGCTATATATTCTGTACTATCTTCGACTGTACCTGTTTGCACTGGTGATAGTTTAACTTTGACACCTGGAAGTGGAGAATTTGCTACTGCTGGGTTTGGTTTGTCAGAAGTTAGCAATTTCCAGGCTATCCCGCTGACACCCCCAATCAATAATAGTGCAGCTAATAGTAACCGCAGCCACCGATTTGACTTGGGAAGTGACGCGGGGAAATGTTTTTAATATCGGTTTGAGGCTCAGGTAATGTCATGGCTGATAACAAGTTGACGGAATGAATAGTTAAAAATCTATGTGTATGATATTAATTTTGAAATTTCTAATTGACAATGCGCTGGCAAAAATATGTAT